>CAYPVG010000293.1:0-10019 GCA_964414085.1 uncultured Boseongicola sp.
GGCATCAATCCTTTGGCCTTGTATGTTGTAACCACTGGCGCACCCAAACGTTCGGCGGCGGCTTGAACGGCGTCGGCCCCTTTGTCAGAAACCGCGTCTACGCCAGCAATGATGAGAGGTCGTTTGGCTTGGCCTAAAGCAACCTTCGCAGCATCGAGATCAGACGCCGTTGGCACCATGGGCCGCGCGGCGGGGCGCAAGACGCCTTCGCCCTGCGATGGTGCGTCAGCCACGTTAATCGGTACGTCGATGTGCACGGGGCCGGGGCGGCCTTCGGTCGCGATCCCAACCGCTTTATCGATGATTTCATGCGCGACGCCCGCGTTCAGAGTGAAACTTGCTTTCGTCACACCCTTGAAGACTTCGCGTTGGTCGAGCACCTGGTGCGTGTAAACCTCGGCCGTTTCCGGATCGACGCATCCTGTAAGGACAACCAATGGCACGCGATCTTCCCGAGCGTTTTCGACAACATTGATGCCATTCAGGGCGCCCGGCCCAACGGTAGCGAGCAAGATGCCGGGTGCGCCAGTGCGATGGTACGTCCCCTCGGCCATAAAGCCAGCCGCGTTCTCATGTTTGGTGAGGACGAATTTTATGCCAGCCTTTTCGAGGGCATCCAACAAGGTCAAAACTTCGCCGCCTGGCATGCCAAATGCCCAGCGGCACCCGGCCTCGTAAAGTCGTTTCGCTACAACGTCCGCTGCGCGCATCTTGTCCTCGCCCTTTGCTGTTCAAGGCTAGGTGCACCAGTTCAGTCCACCGCGCAATACACTGCACAACTTTGTCATTTGCTGAAAGCAAGCGACATAAGTTTGGCGCGTCACACAGAATTGAGAGACAAGATCCTGCGCGCGGATTGCACCGACGCCCAAGTTCGCCATTAATCTGGGCCGAAGGGCCCTCGGCTCGGCGATTTTCCAGACTCGGGACTTTCTATGACCAAGCTTCTTCTCTTTGCCGTTGTTTGGCTTGGTCTGTCGGCTGGTGTCTCAACAGCATGCGAGGGTCGCACCGCCTGCGATTTGGGTGATCGGTCTTATCATGTTCGCGTACCTGACCAATGGGACGGCACATCTCCCCTCCCCGTTCTTCTGCATTTCCACGGATGGGGCAGACAGGGCAGCCTCATCGTCGGACATGGGCGAATTGCCATTGATGCCGTTGCAGATCACGTGCTGCTCGTCGCACCAAACGGTTTGAACGGCAGTTGGTCATTCCGCCGCAATGGCTCGCGAGATACCGAGTTTGCAGAAGCGGTGCTCGACGACGTGGCGAGGCGATATCCGATCAACAGATCAAAGGTAATGGTCTCCGGATATTCGTGGGGTGCGAATATGGCGTGGCGGTTTGCCTGTGAACGCGGGGAACTCGTCACTGCGCTTATGGCGGTTTCGGGGACGTTACCGCAGAACGAAACCTGTCCGGAAGCCCCGGATGAGGTGTATCAGGTCTTTGGACTAGGCGACGGCGTTTTGCCGTTTCCGATGGGGCCGGGAGGCGATCAGACTTATCCAGTGGCACTTTGGAAGGAGAAACTGGGGTGCCGTGACGGCATGGACGAAGGAGCTTGGAATGCGCGCGCCTTCCTGACCTTCCAACGGACCAGTTGGGAGTGCGAGCTTGGTCGGGTTGTCTTAGACGTCCATCCCGGTGGGCATTTCATTCCGCATGACTGGATCCCGCTTCAGGTCGACGATGTTCTCGGCCGTCGCTGATCTCAAATGTCCGCTACCGGTTCCAGACATCGATACCATGCAGAAGGCGCCGTCAAAGGTGTTTCCACTTTGACCACCACTCGCGTCCTCAGTTTTTGGCTCATCCTTCTTGCGGCGGTGTCTTATGGGTACTTCGTCTACAATCTGGCGTTGGATGATCTTAAAGGTGGTCACGAGTGGAAACAGGGTGACTGGCTGATCAATTCGGTCAACGGCCCAGTCCGGCGCAGTCTGACAGGCGACGTTGCGATTTGGCTCGCGGATGTGTTCACGATGGACCCGGTGCGCGTCGTGGTCATTGGGCAGGTGCTGTTGGTTGCCGTGCTTTATGCTTTGTTGTTGCGCCTCATTTTCACATCGCGGGACAAGCTGGCGCTGATCATTCTTGCGATGTCACCTGCGTTCTTCATGACTTTCTGGATTGCTGATCCCTTGGGGTCGGCGCGGAAAGAGATGTTCACTTTCCTAGGTCTGCTGGTGTTCACACTGGGCATGCGTCGCGACGGCATCAAGTTGAGCGTACTTGGCTGCGCGATCTTCGTGCTGTCGGTTATCATACATGAAGCCATGATCCTTTTCGCCCCCGTATTGTGGGGTATTTGGTTTCTCAGCCGATCAAGTGCTGAAAGCGAAAGGCTACTCGTAGTTATTCTTGCTACCACCAGTGCCTTGTCCGTCTTGGCGTTTGTGGCTGCGCTGGGTAAAGGCCAAGTCGATGACTTCATGTCGGTTTGCGAACCGCTTTTGAAGCGTGGCGTGAAAGAACACATGTGTCACGGTTCGATCCGATGGCTTGAGTATGACCTTTCATATGTCATGGGTTTCGTCGCTTCGCGGACGACGGGATTTATAGTCTTTCTTCTGGTTTTGACTTACACCCTTTGTCTGCTCCCCGGCATCTATCTGGTGTATCTGTCTGATCGACGTTGGCTGAGTTTCGCACTGACAATTGGACCGTTCTTCTGCTTCCTGCCTCTCTTCATGATCGCTGTGGATCATGGCCGTTGGATCAGCTTTCACATCTTATCTTCGCTTTTGCTCTACGCCGTCGCACTGGCTCATGCTCGGATAAGGATGGTGCACGGTCACAATGCGTTTGTCCTTGTGGCACTCATTATCGTGTCGCTGCTGTTTGCCCCCACTCACATACGAGACGTGTATTGGGGTGGCGTTATTATGCGCGCTGTTGAAGAGTTCGCGCCACATTGGGTGTCGTAGATCCGCGTACGGCCACAAACTTTCAATCAAACAAAAATCCTCAAAGGCAAGATCGCTCTCGGATTTATCCTACTGCGACAGCGGCACTTCCAATGTACTTATCTGCTCAAGCACGGCGCTGCAGATGCTGTCCATCTCGAGCGCGAAGAAATTCTTGGCTGCGTGCTGATTAGGGTGGAACGGATCCTTCACCATCCCGTTTTTGTTAAGCCTGAAAAACTCCTTGTTCCCCTGATTGGCTGCCACAGTTTCCGGAGTGGCTCCGGGGACGAAAGTGCATCGACTGCCGGTTTCTTCAAACGCCTGCATCAGGTTCTTCTGTGCCTTAAGCCGAAGGTCCACAATCTTCTTCGAATACGAAGGAGCCGTGGTCATAAAGATGCACGGCATGTCTTCGGGAATCTGGCTCATGGCCCTCAGAACATCTTCTTTCGCCTGATCCTTACTTTCCGCCCAGCGCCGGGCCGAGTTGCCGAGGAAGGACATAAGGAACAGCTTTGGCGCGTAGTAATCGTCACGGAACATAACCTCGAACGGCGACTTGTTCGGCTCACAAAACTGATATTCCTCGCCCTGACCGATCTGGACAAACTTGTTGTCAGTCTTGTTCAGGTATCCGTAGGTGCCCGCATTAACTTTCCACTTCGGATCCACCTCACAAACGGAATCCTTGGCTTTTCCAGATCGCGCCGTCCAGGAATGGAGCGATGTTGAGCGCACGCCAATGACACCGACCCGCATCTCTCCCAACCGATCGACGTACATGTCGTGCCGCGATGTTACCGCGCAGTGTTTTCTAATGTCTGTGAAGAACTCGAGAAAGGCCGGGCCCGAGCCAAAGGTGATCTGGCTATCACCCAGAATCAGAATGTCGGGCGAAACGAAGTCTTCGGCGCTTGCTTTAGACACAGAGAAGATCAAAGCAATGCAGCCCGCAAGCAGCTTCAGCTTTTGAATTCCGCGCATCATCCCTGTGGTCTCCCCCATCGCCTTCAACTGACCAATCTAGTTCAATTCAGCGCGTCAAACACCGCATCGCATAGCGCAGGTGAGTTGATCTCAAGAAACTGGCGAATTGCAGAAGCGTTTGGATGCAGCGGGTCTTTGACTTTGCCGTTCTCATGCCGCCGGAAGTATCTGGGTTTGCCCTCAATCACCGCGCGCGTCTCATTTGAGAACCCGGCGACGAAGTTGCACTGACCACCGACCTCTTCGAACGCTGAAATCAAGTTCTCTTGTGCACGCATCCGAAGATCGTTGGTTTTCTTGGAATAGACAGGCGCGGTTGTGAGAAAAACGCAGCCAATATCCTTGGGAAACTGCGTGGCAAGTTCTCGGACTTCTGCAAGGACACCTTCCTTGTCTTCCGCCCAACTGCGCGCATCGTTGCCGAGGAACGCGAAGATCACCAAGTCGGGGTCGTAGTACCCGTCACGCAAAGCGGATTCCAAAGGCGACGACTTCGGTTCGCAAAACTGGAACTCTTCGCCCTTCCCGATTTGGACGAAACGTCGCTTGGGGTCTCCGTCGACGCCGTAAACGCCAGCGTTCACACCGAACTTCTTGTCCACTTCGCAGATGGTGTCTTTGCTCATCCCACCGCGCGCAGTCCATGACCGGATCGATGTTGACCTCACACCGAAGGCTGCAGTTTTTGCAGTGCCAAGCTTTTCCAAAGCGCGGCGGCGCTTTGTGTTCATGTCACATTGGCTACCCAGATCTTGAAAGAAGTTCAAATATGGCCCGCCAGCGCTGAACGATATTTGACTGTCACCCAGCACAAGAATGTTTGGTCGCGCTTCTGACGCGGCGCTCGAACCTGCCAGAGCAGTTAGTGCTAGCCAAAGGAGAACAAACAAGCTGTTCGATCGAGACAGGTACATTCGGACGGGTAACTCACCTTGATTGGAACCCTTGCCTAAGAGAGCCCGTCATAACAGTCCAATCAACTCTCTGAAAACTCAACCTCCAATACCGCTCAAGTATTGGCCCCACTGGAACTCGGTCGAGATCCAGAGGTGCCTTACTTTCTGGCGTCACACTTTGTACGGGTCGTCATGCGCGGGCAGCAACGTTCCGGTGCACTGCCCGAAGCCAATCTGATAGCCTTCGCCTCGTGCGGTGCCTTCTAGCGTCAGCGTATCGCCGTCTTCGATGAAGCTACGCTTTCCAGAGGTCGTCTCGAACGGTTCTTTTCCGCCCCAACTGAGTTCCAAGAGGGAGCCACGGTTTTCGCGTTCGGGCCCGGAAATTGTGCCGGATCCAAGCAAGTCGCCTACACGCATTGGGCAGCCAGAGGTCGTGTGGTGCGCCAGTTGTTGCGCTGCGGAATAGTACATCTCGTTGTAATTTGTTCGCGCGATTGTATCGCCGTTGAGCGCGATTTTGAGAGAGATATCATAGAGCATGGGCCCAGTGTCTTGCAGATGCGGCAGCAGATCGTTTTCGCGGGCGGGCGTGCTGCAACGGAAAGGTTCGAGCGCTGCTTTCGTCACTATCCACGGGCTGATCGAGGTCGCGGTGGCCTTGGCCTGAAAGGGGCCAAGCGGTTGGTATTCCCAGGCTTGGATATCGCGTGCAGACCAGTCGTTCAGAAGCACGTAGCCGAAGATGTTGTCATCTGCCTGAGTGACAGTGATGGGGCCTTCAGAGCCGCGACCGACGATGGCGCCCAATTCAAGCTCTATGTCAAAGCGTTGGGAAGGTGCCCAACGTGGTGCGTCGTCATCCGGCCCTTTGAGCTGACCCCATGGACGGCGAATGTCAGTCCCAGAAACCACCACCGAAGACGCGCGCCCGTTGTAACCGATCGGGATATGCAGCCAGTTCGGCGGCAACGCGTTTTCAGGATCACGGAACATGGTACCGACGTTCATCGCATGATGTTTGCCAGCGTAGAAGTCGGTGTACTCGGTTACCGTAAATGGCAAGTGCATGGTTGCATCTGCCTGTGCGATCAGCGCATCCGCGCGCGCCTCTGCGTCTTCGGACAAAACGTCAGTGACGGCGTTTCGGAAAGCGCTCCACGCATCCGTGCCCATATCCATGAGACCGTTCCAGCCGCGCGGGTCGGTCAAAACAGCCGCGTTGACCGGGAAACGTTCCACCAGTTTGGCCACGTCTAGGATTTGCTCCCCGATGGCGACCCCCAGTCGGGGCGTGCCGCCAGCGGTTGAGAAGACCCCGTATGGCAAGTTGTTCAGGGGAAAGGGTGTTTCGGCACTATTGGCTGAGGCAACCCAAGAACGTTTCAACGTCATGCTGCATCCATTTGGTTTTCAGTCAGTGTCGCCTGATACACAGGCAAGGCAAGGCAGTCTTCGTCAATCTCTGACGGGCGGGAAAAGCGGGACCGGCCAGAACGCACGCGCTGGTGTGATCTGGTCAAGGGAGTCCCGGATTGCGCCAACGCCGTGCCATTATCCAGCACAAGTGTTGGTACACTTTTGATCGGGTTCAAAGCGGGGAAGCCCTCTCTGACCTGAGCGCCCGCGACGAGGTCAAAAGTGCCGGATGTGTGGTCTCGCGCTTTCATCGCGAGTGCAAAGCGCGCCCCGCATGACATGGTAGATCGCCAATTTGTGTAGAGCGTCAGCAACCTACTTCAGGCCCGGCGTGCCGTCGAATTTCTTCTCCAACGACGTCCAGCAGTCGATGTAGTCGTCCTGGAGAGGAGCTTCTTTGGCGGCAAACTCGGTCAAGTGCTGCGGGAAGCGGGTTTCGAACATGAACGACATGGTGCGGTCGAGTTTATCTGGACCGAGGTTCGCACGCGACGCCTTATCGAAGGCTTCCTGATCGGGGCCGTGCGGCAGCATCATGTTGTGCAAGCTTGTCCCTCCCGGCACGAAGCCCTGCGGCTTCGCATCATACTCCCCATAGATATTGCCCATCAGCTCGGACATGACGTTCTTGTGGTACCAAGGTGGGCGGAAGGTATCTTCGGCCACCATCCAGCGCTCGCGGAACAGAACGAAGTCAATGTTGGCGGTTCCCGGCTGTCCTGACGGTGCCGTTAGCACCGTGAAGATCGACGGGTCCGGGTGATCAAACAGAATCGCACCGACCGGGCAGTATGTTTTCAAATCATATTTGCAGGGTGCGTAGTTTCCGTGCCAGGCCACCACATCCAATGGCGAGTGATCGATCTTTGTCTCATGGAACTGGCCACACCACTTGACTGTGACAGTCGAAGGCACATCACGGTCTTCAAAGGCCGCAACGGGCGTTTTGAAGTCGCGTGGGTTGGCCATCGCGTTGGCTCCAATCGGACCGCGATCAGGCAGGTCAAATTTCTGGCCGTAGTTTTCGCAGACAAAGCCACGGGCGGGGCCTTCAAGAACTTCCACCCTGTAAACAAGACCACGCGGGATGATCGCAATTTCCTGAGGCTCTACATCCAACACGCCAAGTTCAGTGGCAAAGCGCAGTTTGCCCGCCTGAGGCACGACCAAGAGTTCACTGTCCGCAGAGTAGAAGTAGCTGTCGACCATGTTTTCTGTGACAAGATAGATGTGGCTGGCCATGCCCACCTGCGTGTTCACGTCACCCGCTGTTGTCATGGTGCGCATACCTGTGAGCCAAGTAAGTGGTTCGTCGGTTTGCGGCACTGGGTCCCAGCGGTATTGGCCCAATGAAATGACTTCGTCGACTACGTGAGGAGCGGTTCTCCAATACGGGAGGTCGATTTTGTTGAACCGGTGCGTGTGTTTGACTGAGGGTCGGATGCGATAGCACCATGTGCGCTCTGGGCCGGGCTGTGTAAAGGCGGTGCCCGAAAGCTGTTCGCCATAAAGGCCGTAATTCACGCGCTGCGGTGAGTTCATGCCTTGAGGCAAGGCGCCCGGCAACGCTTCAGTTTCAAAGTCATTGCCCCAACCGGGCATGTAGCCCTCATGTGTGCCAACTTGCGAAGGCGCGCGCTTGAGGCCGGAAATAGTGACTGTCTGATTCATGGCGCAATCCTTTCTGTTGGACTCGAGATATTAGTTGATTTTGTAACTAACAATCCCTAAAGTTACATTTGTGACTAATATTGACAAATACGATCTGACAGATTTTACGCCATATCTTTTGAACGTTGCTGCGGAAGCGACAAGCGTGGCGTTTCAAGTCCATTACAAGAGCCGCTACGGTATGCTGCGCACGGAATGGCGCGTTATGTTTCATCTCGGCCAGTATGGTCCCATGCTGGCTCGCGACATCTGCATGCGTGCGCGTATTCACAAAACTAAAGTGAGCCGGGCGGTCGCGGCGCTTGAGAAAAAGCGCTATCTGCAACGGCAAGAGGACGATGAAGACCGACGGCAAGAAAGCCTGACCCTCACCAAATCGGGTGCAGCGGTTTTTCGCGATCTTCGGCAAGCGGCCTGGTCGTTCGAACAGGACCTGATGTCAGAATTCAGCGATACCGAGCGCGAGGTGCTCAAGTCCTGCCTCACTCGCATGGCGGGGTTGCCGCATACAGCCGACAAAGCCTAGCCTGGATCAGTCCTTTCAGGTGCTTCTTTGATCCCGGGTCTAATTGTCCACTCGGGTGACGGTTACACCTCACCTGAACTGAGCACATCACGTGATGTGCACACCATTATTGGCGTTGATGCCGGAGAAGATGGTCCCGTGTTCGCCGGGACGCAACATGTCTGGCGAATTGTCCATGCGATGGGGCATATCTTTCATTAGGCGATAGGCAGTGTCGCGTTGCTCCCAGATGAATACGCCGCTGACCCTGTAAGCTGGATCGAAAGACCAGCCGGTCTGAAAGCGCTTCAAAGTCTTGGTGGCAACAGAATGGTCGCCACTCCAAACACCATTGACGCTCATGCCAGCAGCGCGTGTCCCGGGTTGGCGCTTGTGTTTTGGGACCACACGAGTTCGTGGCGGTTGCCCAGCTCAGATGGGAAGAAGCTTGGTCTTGCTCGGGCCATAGAGACCCTGTTTTGCCCGGCCTAGCCCGACAACACCTTAATGCAGTGGATGGAAAGTGCGCGGCTCGGCGGCTTCGCCTCCAATAAATCGACTAATCGCGGTTCGGCACTTTGCCTCGGTAAAACTGGATCAGCTCTTCGGGCACTTCGCTGCCGTCGTACAGAAACGGCAATATTCCCAGACGGGCCGACTTACCCCGGCGGGCGTTGATCTCGGCATCTGATCGCGTGACTCTCTGCGACATGCGCCGTCCCCAGGTGGCCAGATGCTGATAGAGCTTATCGAGCACATCGTGTGGCGGGTCAGCTTTGCAAAGGTCATTCAGCTCTTGAGGGTCTTCTTGCAGATCAAAGAGCATCGGGCGGAAGCCACCTTCTGCGTGCATCATCTTGTACCGACCGTCGTACACCATAAACAGGCGCGCGTCCCGCGGCTCCAGACCCATTGATTCGCAGTGGGGAGTCCCGGAGTAATCATATTCGCTAATCACGAAGTCGCGCCAATTCTCTGGCGTCTCGCCCCGCAGCCAAGGGGCCAGCGACTGCCCTTCCAGAATGTGACGCGGCACGTCACCATCCGCCGCCTCGACGAAGGTGGGCGCGAGATCAATCGCCTCGACTAGCGCGTCACAAGTGGTGCCACGAGTTTGATCCGCACTCTTGCGCGGGTCATAGATGATCAGCGGCACCTTGACGGATGGTTCATGGAAGAAATCCTTCTCCCCCATCCAGTGATCGCCCAGATAATCCCCGTGATCCGAGGTCAAGACGATCATTGTGTCCTGCATTCGACCCTTCTCTTCCAGGTAATCCAGCAACCGCCCAAGTTGGTCATCGCATTGCTTGATCAGGCCCATATAGGCCGGGATCACCTTGTCGCGTACCTCGTCTCGCTGAAACGCTGAACTGACGCGCCCTGACAAATAAGCCCCATACACCGGCTGTGGGTCGTCTTTTTCGTCTTCGACGCGTACAGCGGGCAGCATGTCATCCGTCCCGTACATGTCATTGTAGGGCGCGGGCACGATGTACGGCCAGTGCGGCTTTATATAACTGACATGAGCGAGCCACTCGCCTTCAGACTGTTCAATAAAGCCGATTGTTCGGGAGGTGAGCCATCGCGTCTCGCTGTCTGGTTCGTCGACGTTGGCGGGTTTGT
>CAYPVG010000294.1:0-5025 GCA_964414085.1 uncultured Boseongicola sp.
CATGATCGCCTCCGGACCTGCCTCGCCCATCAATCCAACACCACCGCGCATAGGAAATGTCGTCGGCCCCGACACGATCCCGCCCGTCGCAAAGGGCGTCACCCGGCCTTGGCTAAACGCAGCCCCATTTGCAAAAGCCCCCGAAAACGCTCCCGTCACGCTCTGCGCCAACAGCCCGCCGAGCTGCTGCGTCACCGGTCTGATCGCCGCCGAATAAGCCGTGTTCGCCACCGACCGCGCTACCGTGCCCAGCACGTCGCTCGCGCGCATACCGTCAAAGATCAGCCCATCAACCGCACGCCGCAACCCTTTCGAAAGCCCCTTGGACAGCACTTCCGCATCTTTAGACGTTTCTTGCAAAACGGCCTGCATCCTACTGACTTCGCTCGAAAAAGCGGTCGTCACATCTCCCGCATTCGCCATCGTCGCTTCAAGACCAGCAAGCTTGTCTTCAAAGCTCTCAATCTCATCCATCTGTCAGATCCTTCTTCAGATCGGGAAAGGCAGCCGCCAAATCCGCCAGCCCGGCTCGCGTCAAAGGTGCTTGTCCTGAGCGACCAATGAGAAACGCAAACTCCGCCGGGGTTAGACGCCAAAACTCAACAGGCCTTACACCCGCCGATCTCGCAGCCTCCAACAGCGCCGCCCAGTCAAAACGGTTCATGTCTCAGGAAACGCGAATGCCCGGACCAGCAACTGCGCCGCCAGACGCGCCGCCTCGGCGACCCCACCTTCAATCTCAACGCTCAACAGGTCGGAAGCGTCCCCTGGCCATCCACCACCGCGCAACCCAGCAACGATAAGCGCCAGCACATCACGGCTCGACTGCCGACCAGCCTCAAATCGCTCCACCAAAGCCACCAGTGAATCCGCGGCCATCGTCGCCTCTAGTTCGGCCAACGCACCCAATGTCAGCTTCATTACGTGACGCTCACCGGCAAGGCGGATCGCGACTTCACCTTCCCAAGGGTTCGCCATCAAAGCGCCGTGAAGCTCAACGCGCCAGCCGAGGCCAACGACATCTCATAAGTCGCCTCGCCATCATGAGAGCCCGCATATTCAAGCGAAACAACGATGAACGGCCCTTCGATGATCCCGAAATCCGGTACAATCACCTGAAAGTCAGGAGTCTCACCTTCAAAGAAAATCTGCCTCGCGCGTTCATCCGTCGAAGCGTCCTTAAAGACGCCCGATCCGGATATGCCCGCCGATTTAACGCCAGAGCCTCCAAGCAGCTCTCGCCATCCGCCCTGACTTTCCAGGGACGTAACATCGACGGTTTCTGCATTGAACGAAATCCGTGTCGCCCGAAGTCCGGCGACCGTTTCAAACTGCCCCGCCCCCGTAAGGTCGAGTTTTATCAGTAAGTCTTTGCCCTTTTGTGCGGCCATCGGTTTATCTCCAGATTACAAATATTTAGGTGTCTTCCACGATCGCGTGGAACGTCAGATCAATGCGCCGGGTTTGTCCCGCACGCACGCGCCGCGCACGGGCGCGCTCAAACTCCAGGCAGACCAAATTCCCTCGATCCAATGTCAGGGCCGCATCGGTCAGGGCGTCCGAGACCGCTCCGGCAACGCGTTTTGCCGCGTCGAAACCTTCCGCATCTGTGACGACAGACACCAGAAATCTATGTCCCGCGCCGCGCTCCGTCTGCGTCGAGCGATCCCGGACGTCTTCCTCACCAAGCGTCACAATGGTCCCGCTCACCGGTCCGGTCGGCACCGCGTCATAAACCGCATCTCCAATCATAGTCTGAAGGACCGGATCAGCTTGAAGCAGCGCGAACACAGCCCGCTGCAGCGCTGCAGAAACGCCATAACTCATACCGCCACCTCTTCATCTGCAAAGCAAACCAGGTAGCGCGCGTCGGTCGCCTCATCTGCGACTGCGCGGATGTGATAAATTCGATTGCCCTCAACAAACCGCTGTCCGGGCTCGGGGCGCGATGGCGCGTCAGGCGCAACAGAGCGCAGCGTGATCTTGTAAGGTACCCGCGCCCGAGCAAACGCCTCACCGGCCTCAAAACGCCCCGTACGAGCCTCCACCATTGCCCAATGGGTGCCCAGCACCTCCCAAGCGCTTGCGCGGCCCCCGGAACCGTCCGGCATTGCCAAACGCCCTTCTAGCAAGAGCTTTCTCGACAGCCTCGGGGTCATACACCACCCCCAAGCAACCGCACCGGTTGATGGCGCTTCAAAAGAGCCGCCACACCGTTTGGCAACACCTTGCCCCGATCGGTTAAGGCAGAGCGGTTGTCGTAGAAATGGGCCGCCAGCATGAACACGGCCTGCCCGATATCCGCCGGCACCTTATCCCAGGTCGAACCGAACCCAGCCTCGAACTCGATCTCTGCCGTACCGCCCTCCGGGATCACCGGCAAAGACCATCCCTTCGCAACGACCGACGGACGAAAGTAGTCCGGCACCAACCGATACAAATCCGCGCCGATCACGGTTTCAGCACCCAGGATGTCGACCACGCGCAGCGCAGTCACCGTAGTCACCGGAGCCAATGGCAGAGCCTGCCGCGCATAATCGCGCCAACTTGAAACCGAATACTTGAACGCTCGGCCCAAAAGCGCCTTGCCCGTCTCTGCCTCAACCGCAGCAATTGCCGCGCGCAAACAAGTAATTAAAACAGGGTCTTGCACGCCGTCGTCTGCAAATCCGCGACCGAGCTGCAAATGCTCTCTAAACGCCTCTACCGGCAGCGCCGCGGCAGCCACCTCGGCCTGTTCTGTCAGCATCATGATGACAACTCCGAAATTCGCCCCTCATGCCCAAGAGGCGCGCCAGCCCGAAACCTTCGCCCAGAGGGACATGGCAAAGGGCCCAAAACCGAACCAGCGCGCACTCAATGCTCGCCCTTACGACAGGCCGAACTTCAAAAGTTTGATCGCAGCAAAATCGCTTACGTCACCGCCCACGCGTTTGGTCGCATAGAACAGCACATTCGGTTTGGCCGAGAACGGATCACGCAGGATGCGAAGGTCGGGACGTTCTGCAATCGTGTAGCCCGCGCCGAAATCACCAAAGGCAATCGCAAAGCTATCTACGGCCACGTCCGGCATATCCTCGGCCACAAGAACCGGGTAACCAAGCAACCGCGCTGGCTCACCCGCCGACAACCCGTCTGACCACAAGAAGCGGCCGTCCGCATCCTTGATCTTACGCACGGCGCCCGCTGTCTTGGAGTTCATCACGAACGTCCCGTTCGCGCGGTACTTTGCGCCCAGCGCATAGACCAGATCAACGATGGCATCCGCCGGGCTCGAAGCCGCAAACCCGCTTGCATCACCCGTCACAACATAGCCAAGCGATCCCCAGGACCAGGTATCATTGTCTACGGTTGGATGGCTGAGGAAGCCTGTTGGCTTATCGACACCGTCACCAGTGACAAAGGCTGCAGCCTCCGATTGCGTGAACGTGTCCGCAATCCGCTCGGCCAGCCAACCTTCGATGTCAAACGCGCTGTCATCCAGAAGCCGTTGAGACGCCTTCGGCAAGGCATTCAGCTCATGCAGAGGAATGGAAATTCGCTCGATTGTTGGCGTTGCGGTTTCTGTTGTCGCTGCCGTTTCGCTTGCCCAACCCGCGCCAACAGCCGACGAGTCGATCAACACGTCATAAGAAGTAGACTCCACCGTAACGACCTTCGCCGCTTGACGGATCGAAGCTGCACCACGCAGCACACTCTGAACCGCTTCCGACGTCTCTGGATCAACCAGATACCCACCATCACCAGCAACAGCTGTCGATAGCGCTTTGCCCTCCAGTACAAGACCACGCAGCGCTTCGTCCTCTCCGGTCCGCACATAGGCATTGAACGCCTTCCCATGAGGAGCCTCATCCTCAGCGGTTGTGGCCAGCGTCGGGCGGCGCCCGTGGGTCAAAGTTGATTTTCGGTCCAACATATTCAGTCGCTCTTCCTGTTTTTTCAAAGTCTCAGTGATGTCGCCAACAAGGCCCGCCAAAGCAGTCTTCACCTCGTCAGCAGCCGACTGGGGCTGAGGCACACCGCCCCCGCCCCGAGAAGTCGTCTCGGGTTTTGTCATGGGTTTTCCTAATGTTAGGGGTCAGTTGCCCTGGGATCAGCCTTGCTTGGCTCCCTGGGAAAACTCGGCGCGGGCATCTTCGATAACCGCAACGAGGTCGCGCAAAACCGGGTCCACCAGGCTTTCGCCCTTTGCCCCAACACGCGCTTCGGGAAGCATTGGGAAGGTCACAAGCGACACCTCCCAAAGCTCCAGTTCTGCAAGACGTCGCCGCCCCGCATCATCTTTCTTGGCTTTCACCGTCCGATAACCGATGGACAGCCCATCAATCGCGCCAGCCTCCAACAAAGCCGCGGCCTCTCGCGCCCGCGCCACATCCGTCAGCAACCGGCCCTTCACGTAAAGCCCGCGACTATCCTCGCGCACCTCATCCCAGATGCCGATGGGTTCCGCCGGATCATGCTGCCACAGCATCTTCACACGCCGTCCCGTCGCCGCCAAAGACTTCAACGACGTTTCATAGGCCCCGGGTTCAACCACATCGCCTCCACGATCGGTCTTCCCAAAAAGCGACGCATAACCCTCGATCACAGCCCCATCTGTCACTAGAAGCGGTCCTTCGCTTTTGCAAAACTTCCGCTCCAGACCCATTTCCGTCATCTCACTCATACGTCGTCCTCCTGAAGCGTTGGCAAACCAAGAAGCGCGCGCTTCTCAGCATCGGTCAAAAATTCCGCGCCCGCGATCCGACGCCACTGCGCCTCGCGCTCAGGCGCCAGCGCCGGTACCTGATCCAAATCCGGCGAAAGCCGCACGTCTTCGCCTGTCATGGAAGCGAACCAGAGGCTCAAGGCACCTGTGACACGTTCCGCCAGGGGCAGAACGGTCAAACGGAACAGGGCCCGGTTGGCCTCCTGATAATTTGCGTAAGTTGCATCCCCCGGGATGCCCAAAAGCATTGGAGGAACCCCAAAGGCCAAAGCTATTTCCCGCGCCGCGGCTTCTTTGGTCTTCTGAAACTCCATGTC
>CAYPVG010000295.1:0-2967 GCA_964414085.1 uncultured Boseongicola sp.
GCATGGGCCGGTAACGGACACCATAACGGTACCCCATGCGCCTCCGAAGATCGGGGGCTTTTTTTATGCGCGACGAATGGAGAATGGCGCGATGAGCAAGACGCAGATGACTGGCGCGAAGATGGTAGTACAGGCCCTGAAGGATCAGGGTGTCGAGGTGGTCTTTGGATACCCCGGCGGTGCTGTGCTTCCGATTTATGATGAGATCTTCCAGCAAAACCAGATTCGTCACGTCCTAGTCCGCCATGAACAAGGCGCTGTTCACGCGGCCGAAGGCTATGCACGTTCGACGGGCAAGCCGGGTGTGTGCCTGGTGACGTCGGGCCCCGGCGCAACCAACGCTGTTACGGGGCTGACTGATGCCCTGATGGACTCGATCCCGATCGTCGTGCTGACCGGCCAGGTGCCTACCTTTATGATCGGCAACGACGCCTTTCAGGAAGCCGATACCGTTGGCATCACGCGTCCCTGCACTAAGCATAATTGGCTTGTGAAAGAGACGGATGCCTTGTCGAACGTGATCCATCAGGCGTTTCACGTCGCCACAAACGGCCGCCCCGGACCCGTTTTGGTGGACATCCCGAAAGACGTTCAGTTTGCAAATGGCAAGTATACCGCGCCGAAAGCAGCGAAGGTTTCGCATTACCAGCCTCAGGTTAAGGGCGACATTGAAACGATCAAGGCGCTGGTCGAAGCAATGGAAACGGCGAAGCGTCCCATTTTCTACACTGGCGGCGGTGTCATAAACTCGGGTGATGCCGCAACCGCGTTGCTGCGTGAGCTGGTAGATGCGACGGGTTTCCCCATTACATCAACATTGATGGGTCTGGGCTGTTACCCGGCCAACGGCAAAAACTGGCTGGGCATGCTGGGCATGCATGGGCTCTACGAGGCCAATCTGGCCATGCACGACTGCGATTTGATGATCAACATCGGTGCGCGGTTTGACGACCGGATCACGGGACGTGTTCAGGACTTCTCTCCGGGGTCAATCAAAGCGCATGTGGATATCGACCCGTCGTCCATCAACAAAGTCATCCACGTAGACATGCCGATCATCGGGGACGTCGCGCATGTTCTCGAAGATATGTTAAGAATTTGGAAGTCGCGCGGTCGCAAGACCAACAGCGAAGCCCTCGCGAAGTGGTGGTCGCAGATTGAAGAGTGGCGCAAAGTTGATTGTTTGGCGTTTAAGCAAGAGGGCCCGACGATCAAACCTCAGTACGCTCTGGCACGACTGGAGGCGCTGACGAAGGATCATCCGTCACGCTACATCTGCACCGAGGTTGGTCAGCACCAGATGTGGGCCGCGCAGTACCTCGGCTTTAACGAGCCGAACCGTTGGATGACATCGGGTGGTCTGGGCACAATGGGCTATGGGTTCCCTTCGTCGGTTGGCGTTCAGATGGCCCATCCGGATGCACTGGTGATCAACGTTGCTGGGGAAGCATCGTGGTTGATGAACATGCAAGAGATGGGGACAGCGGTGCAGTACCGTTTGCCCGTGAAGCAGTTCATTCTGAACAACGAGCGCCTGGGCATGGTGCGTCAGTGGCAGGAATTGCTGCATGGTGAACGGTATTCCGAAAGCTGGTCTGAAGCCCTGCCCGACTTCGTGAAACTGGCGGAAGCCTTTGGCGCAAAAGGAATTTTGTGCTCGGACCCGGCAGATCTGGACGATGCGATCATGGAGATGATCAACCACGAAGGGCCTGTCATCTTCGATTGCCTGGTTGAAAAGCACGAGAACTGCTTTCCGATGATCCCGTCGGGCGAGCCACACAACAAAATGCTTCTCGGTGAAGCGTCGACGAAAGATGCCATCGGCACGAAGGGCGCAGTGATGGTTTAGAGGCTTTGCCCCTCGCCTACGCTCACCCCGAGGTATTTTTGAAAGGATGAAAGAACGTCATGGCTGCACTCAAGATCAAAAAAGGTTCTTCCAGTCATTCTGCTTACGACCTACGCGACCCGCACGCCGAAGCGATTGAACGTCACACACTGGCTGTTGTCGTTGACAACGAAGCGGGTGTGCTTGCGCGCGTGATCGGCTTGTTTTCGGGACGCGGGTACAACATTGAAAGTCTGACTGTGGCCGAGATCGACCACGAAGGGCATCGGTCGCGCATTACGATTGTGACGACCGGGACGCCGTCTGTGATTGAACAGATCAAGGCTCAGCTAGGACGTATTGTGCCAGTGCACGAGGTGCATGACCTGACAGTTGAAGGCCCGAGTGTGGAGCGTGAATTGGGCCTTTTCAAAGTGGCGGGGACTGGTGACAAACGTGTGGAAGCATTGCGGCTTGCGGATATTTTCCGGGTGAACGTGGTGGACTCGACGCTGGAAAGCTTTGTGTTCGAGATCACCGGGACGCCGGAAAAAATCGATGCTTTTGCGGAGCTTATGCGCCCCCTTGGGTTGCAGGAAGTGGCACGAACAGGTGTTGCCGCGCTATCTCGGGGCGATGCCGACGTCTAAATCAATCCAGCCCGTTACTCGGGCTGTTTTTTCTCACAGGGTCTGTGCGAAGCGGTAGGTGGTTCTTTTGCGATTTGTCTCTAGGTTCCTAGCAGACAAACGTGAAGGAATAGCTAATGACCTTTCGTCCCGTGAAATCGACCAGTGTTGCGCAGCCCACAATGGAGGGCGCCGGTGTCCATTTGCATCGTGTTTTTGGGTTCGGCGATCCAAAAGACAGCGACCCCTTTCTTTTGCTAGATGACTTTCGGAACGACGATCCGGCCCTTTATCACAAAGGGTTTCCCTGGCACCCACACCGAGGGATCGAGACGATCACCTACGTTTTGGAAGGCGAAGTTGAGCACGGCGATAGCCTTGGCAACCGGGGGCTTTTGGGACGTGGCTCTGTCCAATGGATGACGGCCGGTTCGGGTATTTTGCATCAGGAGATGCCGAAGGGAGATTTCTCGGGGCGTATGCACGGATTTCAGCTTTGGGCAAACC
>CAYPVG010000296.1:0-4145 GCA_964414085.1 uncultured Boseongicola sp.
TGCAAAACCCAAATGCAGTCTTCGAAGTCTGGATGTCACAAGAAAAAGGCACCTGGACCATTCTCATGACGCGATCCAACGGCACATCTTGCGTCATGGCATCCGGCACCAACTGGCGTGACGGTATCCCCACAATGAAGACGCCGGCAGGTATTAAAAGCTAAGTTTAGTTGTCGGCCATAGATGCCGGTGCTATCTGGCCCGTTAAACGACTAAGGAGCGGGTCTTATGGCCAAAGATTATGTAGTTAAGGACATTTCTCTTGCGGCGTTCGGGCGCAAGGAACTTGATATCGCCGAAACCGAGATGCCGGGCCTGATGGCCCTGCGTGAAGAGTACGGCCGCTCGCAACCTCTGAAGGGTGCGCGGATCACAGGGTCTCTTCATATGACGATCCAGACGGCGGTTCTCATCGAGACATTGAATGCATTGGGCGCTGATGTGCGCTGGGCATCGTGCAACATCTTCTCAACACAAGATCACGCGGCGGCTGCCATTGCTGAGGGTGGGACTCCTGTTTTCGCGATCAAAGGTCAATCGCTGGAAGAGCATTGGGATTATCTAGACCGGTCGTTCATGTTTGAAGACGGCCCTAATATGATTCTGGACGACGGTGGTGACGCAACGCTTTACGTGCTGTTGGGCGCGCGTGCCGAGGCTGGGGAAGAGATCATCCCGGTTCCGACGTCGGAAGAAGAAGAAGTCATCAAGGCACAGATCAAGAAGCGGATGGAGGCGAGCCCGGGTTGGTTCACCAAAGTGCGCGACCAGATCAAAGGCGTTAGTGAAGAAACCACGACCGGCGTGAACCGTCTATATCAGCTGGTGCGTGACGGTCAGCTTCCGTTCCCGGCAATCAATGTGAATGACAGCGTTACGAAGTCGAAGTTCGACAACAAGTACGGCTGCAAAGAGAGTCTTGTAGACGGCATTCGACGCGCCACTGACACGATGATGGCAGGCAAGGTCGCTGTCGTTTGCGGATATGGCGATGTGGGCAAAGGCTCTGCCTCGTCTTTGCGGGGCGCTGGCGCGCGCGTGAAGGTGACCGAGGTTGATCCGATTTGTGCGCTTCAGGCGGCCATGGATGGCTTTGAAGTGACGCTGCTGGAGGACGAGGTAGCCACGGCGGATATC
Organism: uncultured Boseongicola sp.; assembly: GCA_964414085.1. Lineage (GTDB taxonomy): Bacteria > Pseudomonadota > Alphaproteobacteria > Rhodobacterales > Rhodobacteraceae > Boseongicola. The sequence goes on from CAYPVG010000296.1 coordinate 1,138, forward strand.
TTTATCACGACGACCGGCAACAAGGACGTGATCCGCATCGACCACATGCGCGACATGAAGGACATGGCGATTGTCGGAAACATCGGCCACTTCGACAACGAAATTCAGGTGGCGAGCCTGAAGAACCATAAATGGACGAACATCAAAGAGCAGGTGGATATGATCGAAATGCCGTCCGGCAACCGGATCATCCTGCTGTCCGAGGGGCGCTTGCTGAACCTTGGGAACGCGACGGGCCACCCGTCGTTCGTGATGTCGGCGAGCTTTACAAATCAGGTCCTTGCGCAGATCGAGCTTTGGACCAAGGGCGACGACTACGACAACACGGTCCACATTCTGCCCAAGCATTTGGACGAGAAAGTCGCGCGCCTGCATTTGGGTCGCATCGGGGCCAAGCTGACCGAGCTAAAGGCAGATCAGGCTGATTACATCGGGGTGAAACCCGAAGGGCCGTTCAAGCCGGAACATTACAGATATTGATTTGACAAAGGGCACCGAAGACGGTGCCCTTTATCGTTATGCGTGTTCCATTTGTGTCCGGGTTGATGACGGCTGCGGCTTTTGTCGGGTTTGTCGGCATCGTGGCGGTATCGCATCCGGACACACCGCTTCCTGATGCGTGGAATCCGACGAAACCCTTGCTGGTTTCTGATCCGCGGACTCTTCTGACTCCGCTTAAGGCGCACATCGCTGCGGGTTCGTTTGAAAGCTGCGTTGCCGCCTTGGACCAAAGCACACTCTATGCGTTGCCTCCGCTTGAAGTGAGTGACGCGTGCGGCATTCGGGACCGTGTGAGGCTTGAGCGTGTGGGAGGCATGTTGATGTCGCCGGTCGAAACGAATTGTGCCGTCGCGTTGCGCCTTGCGCTTTGGGAGCAACATGGATTGCAGGAGGCGGCGGAACGGCATCTGGGCGCTCGGGTTGAGCAGCTGGAGCATTTGTCGAGTTTTTCCTGTCGTCGCATCCGGACATCTCGGGGTGAAGCCGATCAGATGTCTACCCACGCCACGGCGCGCGCTATTGACGTGACGGGCTTTCAATTGAGCGACGGACGGACACTGAACTTACGAGATGATTGGGGTCGGAGCGACGAGGTCGGTGCGTTCTTGCGTGCTGCGCAAGCGACGGCATGTGACTGGTTTGGCGGAGTATTAGGGCCAGACTTTAACGCGCTACACGCCGACCATTTCCACATGCAGGTGCAGGGTGGGTTCTGCCGTTAGCGTCGTCAAAAGTGGTGTCGGCCCGCGTCTGGCGGGCCGCCATTGAGATCAAAGCGCCACGAGTACGCCGCCCATGAGCGCCATCCCGACAGTTGGATAGACGCCATCCATCCAGATCAAGCCGCGGTCCCGTTGACTGAACATCACGTTGGTCGCAATCCAGGGTGCCGCAACAAAGAGCCCCAGACCCAGACCCGTCAGCATTCCTTTTCCGACTGTGTCGACGCCGGATGTGACAAGGACATGTCGTGTCATGCCGGCCACTAAGAGCGTACAGAGAAAGCTGACGATGTAAGGTGCCGGGTTCTTACGGTCGATCGTTTCTTCAGTCAGGCCAGAGGCCGCCATCCATTGCTTTCCAATGACGCCATACCAGATCGCGCCGAATATCCATGCCGCCACTGCCGCGACAATCACGCTGAGAAAACCCATCCTTTAGCTCCCTTATTGTTGGCTATTGTGAGTATTGAGTGGGATCGGTGACAGGTCTAGTGGCTGTTACAATTCAGGTCAGGACATGTTGCCGAGCGCGCGAATGACCGTCCATTCGGCTTCTGTAACCGGCTGCACGGAGAGGCGAGAGTTCTTCACAAGTACCATGTCCGAAAGGCGCGGGTCCTGCTTGATTTGGTCGAGATGGACGGAAGTATTCATCGGTTCCACAGCTTTGATATCGACGCATTCCCAACGTTCGTCGTCGGTTGTGCTGTCGGGATGTGCTTCCGCGATGACTTCGACGATACCTACGATTTCGCGGTCTTTCTGGGAGTGGTAGAAGAAGCCGAGGTCGCCCACTTCCATCTCGCGCATGAAATTGCGTGCCTGGTAGTTGCGCACACCGTCCCATTCTTCGCCCGCATCGCCTTTGGCGATCTGCTGATCCCAGCTCCATGTTGATGTTTCGGATTTGAAGAGCCAGTAGCGCATTGGACTATTCCTGTTTCGATGGGCGGGACAGAAGGGCCTCGACAGCCTCGGCAACACCGGCCTTGCCTGTGCTGACGGCGTGAATGGCCTTGGTGAGTGGCAGGTCGAGACCCTGAGTTTCGGCTTCATGTGCAAGTGCTTCGGCCGTCGCGATACCTTCGATGGTTTTATTCGCGTCGGGGCTTTGACCGCGTCCCAGAGCGAGGCCAGCGGCAAAGTTTCGAGACTTTTCCGAGGTGCTTGTGAGGATCAGATCGCCTAGGCCGGAAAGGCCTTGCAGAGTTTCTTTTTGAGCGCCTTTCGCCAGAGCATAACGGGACATTTCTGAGAAGCCGCGTGCGATAACTGCGGCGCGCGCGCTGTCGCCAAACCCTGCGCCAATGGCCATGCCTGCGGCGAGCGCGATGACGTTCTTTAGGGCTCCGCCGAGTTCGGCGCCGATGATATCGGTTGAGCGATAGATGCGCAGCGTTGGGCGAGTGAGTTGGTTCTGTAGCTCGGTCGAAGTGCAGTCGTTTTCTGCAGCAAGTGTCAGTGCCGTAGGCAGGCCCCGAGCAATGTCCTCGGCGAAGCTCGGGCCTGTAAGGATGGCGGCATGGGCATCAGATTGAGCTTGCTGGAGCGTCGCCGCGGGGCCAAGCCCAGTTGCTCGGTCGATGCCTTTGCAGCACGCGACGAGGTGGCGTCCTGCCCAATCAGGCGTTGTCGCCATGAACCCGGCGAGCGATTGCATTGGTACGGCAATGAGGAGCGTGTTGGCATCGATCGATGAGAGGTCGCTCTCAATTGAGAGCGAAGGTGGCAGTTGGAAGCCCGGAAGTCGGTTGGACGACTGGCGGGTTGAGCGCATTTGCTCTG
>CAYPVG010000297.1:0-2872 GCA_964414085.1 uncultured Boseongicola sp.
CATAGAACAAGGCACGCTCAAAGTTTGAGCTGACCTGAATATCCATGGAGGGGCTGATAGAAGGGATCGTTTCGCCTTTGTAGTACCCCCGCCCGCTCAGGCAGCGGTGCAGAATGTCGTTCTGGTTTGTCGCCACAACAAGACGCTCAATCGGCAAACCCATCCGCTTTGCGATGTAGCCCGCAAAGATATCCCCAAAGTTCCCTGTCGGCACTGTGAAGCTCACAGACCGCTCCGGCGCGCCCAATGAAACCGCTGACGAGAAGTAATAAACCACCTGCGCCAGAACTCGGCCCCAATTGATCGAGTTCACAGCCGCAAGGCTCACTTCATCGCGGAACTCGAAATCCGCGAACATATCCTTCACCGCCGCCTGACAGTCGTCAAAATCGCCGTCCAAGGCCAAGGCGTGCACATTGGCTTCCACCGGCGTCGTCATCTGACGCCGCTGCACTTCGCTCACACGCCCATGTGGGTACATGATGAACACATCCACTGCGTCGAGCCCGCGAAACGCCTCGATCGCCGCCGACCCGGTGTCACCAGACGTCGCCCCCACGATCGTAACGCTCTTGCCTGCCCGCGTCAGAGCCGCCTCGAACATCTGCCCGATCAGCTGCATGGCGAAATCCTTGAAGGCCAACGTTGGACCGTGGAACAGTTCTAACAGGAAGTGGTTCGGCCCCAACTGGACCAATGGCGCACGCGCATCATGTCCGAAAGAAGCGTAGGCCCGCCCAATAATGTCGCTGAACTCCTCGTCCGTGAATGTATCCCCAATAAAGGGACGCATCACGCGAAACGCCTGCTCCTCGTAAGACAATCCCGCGAGTGCGGCGATGTCGCCCTTCGACATCTGCGGAACGCTCTCAGGCACATAAAGCCCACCGTCACGTGCCAGCCCTGTAAGCATGGTCTCTTCAAAATTCAGAACCGGCGCATTGCCTCTGGTCGATACGTATTTCATCACTATTCCTCGCGGCGTCCCCGCCTCATACGCCAAAGAAAAAACAAGGTCATCCCCACCCAGACAGCGGCGAGCCCAAACCACTGCACCGCATAGCCGAGATGGTTGTTCGGAATGCCTGCAGTCGTCACCGGCAAAGGCGTCGCGCGCCGGTCTGTTCCCGACACCTCGCGTGCTACGACCAACACCTCCTCGGTGCCCAGCGCCGCCGCCATAGCTTCTACATCTCGAGCAAAGAATAAGCCCTCATCCAAATCAGGCTCCGGCGTAAAACTGTCAACCTCGCGCGGCCAATGCAGATTGCCTGTGACCGACATCGCCACCTCGGGACGCGCTGCACTGCGCGCCGCGTCTGGCACAAAACCCTCGTCCAACAGAATGCGGCGACCCGCATCCGTCTCAAATGCCGAAATGATCCGATATCCTGGCCCAACACCCTGCACCGAGGTCAGCACGACAAGCTCCGCGCCCAACGTCCGCCCGGACACCGCGACCGGCAAAAACCGATCCGACTCGATTTCAAAGGTCTCTGGCAGTTTCACCGGCTTTGCTACAATTCGCGCGCCAATCTCATCAAGAAGAGACGTCTTCCACGCCAACCGTTCCAGCTGCCAAAAACCCAATGTGACCAACACTAAAGTGCCGATCAAGCCAAACAGAAGAGGAAGAGCATACCTCACCGGGACCGCACCTGCCGCCATTGAACGGCCAGACCAATCGGCGCAAGGAGTTCACCAACTTTGAACAAGAATTCTCGTGCTTCCTCATTCGGCTCGTGTTTCGCCGCAACTTCGATCACCACGCGCCCCTCTGATGCGGACGGCTCCACCTCCAAAAGCTGGCCACTCTCATAAAACGCCACATAAGCGTTCAGTTTTTCCTGGAGCTTCAGCAAGTGTTCTGGCTCGTCCCATGGCAAGTGGTCGGTAAGTATCAGGCATACTGTTCCATCCGCAGACAGCGTCACCATGTCGATTTTTTTCTGATCGTCGATGCTCAACGCGCCTCACAATCAAAAAGCGCGAGACAATTCCCGCGCTTCTTTCTTCGTATCTTCACTCCGGAATGTATATGCGCGCTGCAAGCACCGCGCGCACGGTCCGTTAGCCGCCCCAGACGTAAACAGCTGCAAAGAGGAAAAGCCAAACCACGTCCACAAAGTGCCAGTACCAGGCAGCAGCCTCAAATCCGACGTGCCGGTCAGGCGTGAAGTCGCCAGCGCGAAGGCGCAGATAACAGATGAACAGGAAGATCGTTCCCACAAGAACGTGGAAGCCATGGAAGCCCGTCGCCATGAAGAAGTTCGCACCATAGATGTTGCCCGAGAAGCCGAAGGCCGCGTGGCTGTACTCATAGGCCTGGAAGCCCGTGAACAGAACGCCAAGAAGAACAGCGATGATCAGGCCGTTGGCCATATCTTTACGGTTGTTCTCATGCGCCAACGCGTGGTGAGCCCAAGTTGCTGCCGCGCCCGAACACAATAGGATCAGTGTGTTAATCAGCGGCAAATGCCATGGGTCGAACGTCTCGATACCAACTGGGGGCCAAACACCATCAATTGCAGGTGACAGGCCCTCGGGATGCATCGGATACATCGCGTGCTTAAAGAAGCTCCAGAACCATGCCGCAAAGAACATGATCTCGGACATGATGAACAGGATAAAGCCATAGCGCAGCCCTAGGCGCACGACCGGCGTGTGATCACCAATTCGGCTTTCCGATACTACTTCGGACCACCAAGCGAACATCACGTAAAGCACCAGTGCAAAACCGATGAAGAACATGAAAGGCGTGACCTGGTGCATCCACAAAACGGCACCAAACAGCATGACAAAGCCGCCGATCGCGCCAAGCAATGGCCAGATCGAAGGACTTAGAATGTGATAGTCGTGATTTTTAGCATGC
>CAYPVG010000298.1:0-6630 GCA_964414085.1 uncultured Boseongicola sp.
TCGTGTTCCAACACGCCAGCCCAACCCTCGGCGAGAACGGATGCTGCTGCCGGGTCGTCCTTGTTGAGTAAATTGGTGGCGACTACGTCCCCATTCGCTACAAGCGTTTGATAGAAATTCTGATCGGAAAGTTCCTGAAACGCTTTCAATGCGTCCTTGTCCACTCCGCGAAGAATGCGGTTGGCCGCGTCTTTCGGGCCAAACTCATAAACGCGATTAACCGGGTCGCGAAAAGACCCGGTGTTCGCCATCATGTGCATATTCATGTCAGTTTCCTGCAGAGGTGCCGTCATCCGAACCAGAACCGGAAATCGCGTGCTTGAGACGATAGAAGTATTTCCGGAAAGTATAACCGATCGCGGCAAAGACACCCAGTATTGTCGTGATGATCACGCTACCAGAACCCGGATCGACATAGGCATGTGCCGCCGTTGTCGATAGCAAAAGAGCCACTGCTGTCAGTTTAATCAATTCTTTCATTTTGTTTTGCCTCAAGTGTAATTCGCATGCTTATCGCATACCGTTTCTGGATTAGGAGAGGTTCGTGGCCAAATCATGACGGGCATGCGGCTCTGGCGTGCCGCAGAAAAAGCCGTTTAACCTGCTGTAACTTGCATGCCTCAAATGATGTGAACATATAGTTCGAGCGGCTTTACCGCCTTCGGTCCCTGTGTCAGGTTTCGCGGAAGAAAAGAGGCCTAACTTCGTAAGAGCCCAGTTTGAGCTGTCGAGCTTTCAACGACATGTGCGTGATGCTTGGTCGATCTGGTCGGCTCGGCAGCGAGACAGAAAACTTTGCCGTCTGCGATGAAGGCGTGAAGATTGTTTTTTGGCGAAGCAAGGCGTGTTGAGATCATGAAATCCACATTAGCAACGGCGGTCGCTGCGTTTGTTTTGACGATTTTTGTTTTCTCTCCAAGCGAAGTGTTCTTTGGCAACGCATTGGAATTTGACGCTGGCTTGTTCGGGTCCATCCTGACAGGAGTTGCAGTTGCTGCGGCGGTCGGCCTTATCCTTTTCCTACTGTCATCCATTCTCATCCGCGTCGACGATGATCAGTTCGCCGAACGTTTGCCAGCAGTATTTATGGCGTTGGCGGTTGGAGCGTTGTTGCAAGGAACGTATCTCGGTTGGAATTTTGGGGCTTTAGACGGTCAGCAAATAGACTGGTCGCAACCGCTCGCGATCGCGCTGGCTGGGATCGCTGTTTGGTTTATCCCGTTTGTTGCCCCTCTGATATTTCCTAACCTGAGAAAGCCCGAGTTGGTTCGAACTGTTTCAACGTTCGTTATCCTCATTCAGGCCGTGCTGTTTGTCGTGAACTTTGCCACGAAAGAAAGATACGTGGCCCACAAAGAGTACTCAGTTGACAGGACATCGATGGTTGAGTTTTCGGCCGACCAGAACGCGGTAGTGCTCGTCTTAGATGCCTTTCAATGTGACGTATTTTCGGATGTCATGGTCCAGCATCCGAGCAAAGTGGCATCCTATGACGGCTTTACTTATTTCCCAAATGCTGTGGCGTCATCATCGCAAACGTTCCCTAGTCTACCCGCGATTCTGACTGCACAGCTCTATGACAATAGCCAGCCTACGGCAGATTATCTGGAGGCAGCGTATACGACGTCTTCCTTGCCAAGTTCGCTACGCGAAGCCGGGATTAGAACGGAGTTGTTTCCAGCCATAAATGGCACGGTGTTTTTCACGCCCGATATTGCTGACAACGCGATTCCGCGGGAGGTATCGTTGGCCGCGAATTGGCAGGTGATCAAGTATGGCATCAAACGTTCTGCGCCTGTCTGGCTCAAGCGTTGGATATTGGAATCGGAAGCAAAGAGCCGACGCGCGGCTCGTGCGGCCGCGTTTAGGGAAGGCCGGGGGTTTGTTACCACGCACCCTTGGGACAATCTTGCGTTCCGCGAGCGGATTCCGAGTGCAACAGTGGTTCAAAAGCCAAAGACGTTTAAGTTCATCCATCTTGAAGGAATTCACGTGCCGTTGCGGTTCGACGAAGACATGGTCCCAGTTCAGGTTATGTATTCGCGTGATAGCCTGACGGCTCAGGCTGCGGGTATTGCCGGTTTGGTGTCAGAACTTCTTGAGAGAATGAAATCGCTGGGCGTCTACGATGATTCAGCTATTTATATTCTAGGTGACCATGGAAGTGGACGTGACGAAGGTACCTGGGTTAACCCCTCGGATCCAAGCAATGTGGCATTCAACCAATTAAAGGCGCGAGGCTGTCCGTTGTTTCTCGCCAAACCGCCTGGTGCGTCCCATTCTGGGATCAATGTGTCCCTTGCTCCGGTCGATTTGACGGACGTTCCGGTGAGCATTTTTGATGATCTGGACCTGCCCTTATTAAACACACCGCTTCGGACCGACGGTTCTTCGCCACCAAAACCCGTTTTTTCGATATCCGAAGACGAGCAACGAGTGCGTGTCTACTACTCCTATGTTTGGGAGCGGTTCAACTCGGAGTACTTAACCCCGATGCAAGGATATCTGATTGAAGGCGATGTTCGCGATGATGCGAATTGGCGGCTGGGGCCTATGCTCGTCGCAAATCCTTAATGTCATATTTGACTTGGTTTCGGGGACGGATCGCTTCCAAAACGAAAACAATCCATATTTTTTGAAAGACATTGTTGATGCGTCAAATTTTTGCCATTCTTCCTTGAAAAACAGAGCTCATGAAACTCCGGGAAACCTCCGGAGGCACGATGAGGTAGGCAGTATGGCAGAGGATCAACGCGGGGATAAACTCCGCGTGGCGGCTGTTGGGCTTGGGTGGGTTACACAAAACCGCCATTTGCCCACTATGTCGCGCCAGTCCAACATTGATTTGGTGGGAGTGATTGACCGCCATCCGGGTCGTGCTGCGGAAGTTGCGAAGCGTTTCGGTTTGCGTCGCTCAGCCGAGGTGTCACATTTGGCCGACATCGATTGGATTGACGAAGTCGATGCAATCACGATCGGAACCGCCCCGTTCAGCCACTATGACTTGGTTTGTGAAGCATTGGCGCTGGGCAAGCACGTACTGACCGAAAAACCATTCACTATGACGCGTGCCGAGTCGGACGATTTGGTTGCCAGATCAGAGGCTGCAGCAAAAACACTTTGCGTCGTCCACAACTTCCAATTTGCACGATCAACTCGAAACCTGCTCAGGGATATTGATCAGGGCAAACTGGGCGATGTGACATCAATCACAGCTATGCAAATGGGTAATCCACGTCGGCGGTTGCCTGAGTGGTACGAAGATTTGCCGTTTGGCCTGTTTTATGACGAAAGCCCGCATTTGCTATACCTTATGCGTCGTTCGGCACCGTCTGACTTGAATTTCCTTCAAGCTACGCATCACGCTTCGACTATTGGGAACGCCACGCCAGCACGCATTGTCGCGGATTACTCTTTTGAGCGAAACGGTGTGACATGTCCCGCAACGCTAAACCTGAATTTCGAAAGCCCAGTGAGCGAATGGCACTTGATGGTCTTTGGCTCCGAGCGGCTTGGGATCGTTGATGTGTTTCGCGACATTTATGTCTCCCTCCCGAATGACGGGGCGCATGTCACATCGACTGTTCTTAGAACAAGCCTGTCGGCAAGCTGGCAGCATTGGTCGCAGCATTTTATCAGTGGCTGGGGTCATCTGACGAAGTCACTCAATTACGGAAACACCGAAGTATTTAAGCGTTTTGCGGCTTCAGCTTTGTCTGGCGAGCTTGCAGAAGGGATCTCGGCGCGGGATGCGCGGGACGTGCAGCACATGCAAGACGATATCGTTTCTAATTCTATTCTGGCCGGAGAAGCACGATGAACGCACAAGTTGAACACCCTCCAGTCGTCGACAGAGAAATCGTTATGCCGTCGTCGATGGACATTTTGGTAGATCTCGCTCGGCTTTACAAAATTCAACCGGCTACAGCCCTGTGGCGTTCGGTTGAAATACGAGAAGTCCTCAAGATGGGCCTTCCAAGTGGAAAAGGTCTTGATTTGGGGTGCGGCGACGGGGCGTTGACCGGATTGATCCTGAAGTACACTGGCCCGGTCGATGAGTTCGTTGGGCTGGACTACGATCCAGGTGAGATCGCTGTGGCAGATCGGCGAGGTGTCTACTCTTCGACCATCGTCAGTGGCGGCGAGGACATGCCTATTGAAGATGCATCGTTCGATTTTGTATTTTCAAACTCGGTTCTGGAGCACCTTGAGAAGCTGGAAGACACGATCAGCGAGTGCTCTCGTATCCTGCGTCCAGGTGGATGCCTGATTGCGACTGTTCCGGCGCCTGAGTTCCGTACATTGCTTCATGCCAAGGGTTTTACAGGCAAAATGCGGGAAGAGTATCTCGACAAAATGGATGCGCGATTGGCACATCACAACTATCTGGATCGCGACGGATGGGCGGCCATTGCTGAACGTCATGGAATGGTTCTTGAGCACGCTCACGGTTACCTCAATAGGGGCCACGTGCAGCGCTGGGAGAAGCTGTCATCGATGACAGCTGGTGTTTTGCAGAAACTCGGCGCAAGCAACGCACTGTTGTACCGTATGCAGCGTTGGACCCGATCCGATGATCAGAGTGCTGGCGGTCTTTTGCATTACGATAGGCCTGCGCCGGGATGGGCACGCCAGTGGGCGAAAATGGTCGCAGGTCGAACACTAGATGAGACGAGCAAGAAAGAGGGCGAAGGCTGTCTTATGGTGAAACTGACCAAGCCAGCCTGATGCGGTTGTTGATCGTTAGCGCGTATTTCGACAGCCATCGCGGCGGCGTAGAACGCGTTGCCGGACGGTTGGCGACCGAGTTTGCAATTCGTGACCTCGATGTCAGTTGGTTGGCAGCGGACTCGTCAGAGCCGCGCAAGATACTTGGCGTCAAAACGATCCCGATCAAATCAAGCAATTGGGTCCAAGAGAAGACTGGTGTTCCGATGCCGCTTTGGAAGCTCCAGAGCTTTGGAGTCATGCTAAATGCGGTCAAAAATGTAGACGTCGTTATGCTTCACGATACGCTCTACATTGGCAATATCGCGTCTTATCTGGCCGCTCTCTGGTATAAAAAGCCAGTGGTCGTCGTGCAGCATGTTGGTCGCATCAAGTTCCATAAGGCGATCTTCAACTTGTTGATGGCGCTGGGTGATCGGTTTGTCGGGAGGCCTATGCTCGCGCGTTCCTCGCAAACCGTATTTATCAGCGAACGCATTGCGGCCGAGTATGATGGCGTGAGTTACAGAGTGCCCAGGCAGGTGGTGTTCAACGCGGTGGACTCTGCCGTATTTGATCCAGCGAAGCAGGCACAAAAGAAATCAACTACTAGAGACGCGCACGGTATCCGGTCGGATGCTCCAACGGTATTGTTTGCCGGCAGGTTTGTTCCACGCAAAGGCTTGGCGCTCGTTCGAAAGTTAGCTGAAGCGCGGCCAGACGTTGTGTTTCTGCTTGCTGGATGGGGTCCGATTGACCCATCGCAATGGGGTTTGCGCAATGTCCGTATTACGGTTGTGGATACGCCACAAGAAATGGCCAGCCTCTACGCTGCTTCTGATGCGCTTCTGCTGCCCAGTAGTGGTGAAGGCTTTCCATTGGTTGTGCAGGAGGCGTTGTCTATGGGGCTGCGCGTTGTTTGCTCGACTGAAACGATTGAGGCGGATCGAGCTCTTAAAGACGTTGTCGCGCACGCTCGCTTTGATCCGGAAAACCCGGACGCCGATTTGGCGGCTTGGTGCGATGCGCTTGCCGAGGTTTTGAAACCCGAGGCGGAGAGCGCGGCGACCGAAAGGTCCGCTTTCGCAAAAGCCCGTTATGGTGTCGATGCGACGATAACAAAATACCAATCCATTCTTGAGCAAGTGAATGTGGGGGGTTCGCCTTGATACCCATGTCTCGCGTTTTCGTACTTTCGGCTTGGACCGCATTTGGTTTGGCGCTTATTGGGGCGCTTTTTTGGACTCTGGATGTAAGCTTAGGCCAAGTAATTGCCGCCGCGTTGTCTACGCCGCCGCTGGCGTTCTTCACAGTTGTGATTTTGACCTTTCTCAACAAAGTCGTCGGGATGCTGAAGTGGCGCGCGGCTGCACGCCACATCGCTGATCCGGGTGAAGTCCCGTCTGCGCTGCGGATGATCGAGTTGACTGCGCTGGGTGCTTTTCTTGGCCAGTTGCTTCCCCTGCAAGTGGCAACGCTTTTGTCGCGCTGGCTCTTACTGGATAGTTCAGGTCGGAAGTCGGGTTTGGCGGTACGGGCAACGATTTTCGAGCAAGTCTTTGATCTCATCATCCTGACAGGCGGCACGGTTGCCGGGTTGCTTATGCTGATCCTGGGGCTTTCGATGACCGGAGCATTCGGGGCAGTTGTTGGGGTGGTTGGTATTCTGCTGGTGTTCTTTCGACCACTCTTGAGGTTCGGGGTTTGGAGTCTTCGCCGGCTTGAGCGCGTTCAAGCATTGTCAGGGTTTTGCGGAACGGCGGCAGCTGGGTTTAGCAGGGCGGCCGATGCCCCTTGGGCAGTGGTATTCTCACTTTGCAGTTATTCCTTGGCTCGTCTTGTACTGGTCGGTTTACGCGCAGTGGTGATCCTTGGGGTTTTCGCGCCGACGACTGCTGCTTGGTTTGTGTTCGTGGCGTCGCC
>CAYPVG010000299.1:0-2510 GCA_964414085.1 uncultured Boseongicola sp.
GACGCCCCGCACTTGGGCGCATGGCAGGTGAGCCGTGGCGCGAGCCAGTTGGGTATCAAGTTCCGGCAGCGTTTGAGAAACGCAAGAAGCCGGGACGCCGGGAGTTCCTACGCGCGCGCATGTCGGATGATGGCCGCGTGGAGGTATTTCGCTCGGAAGGATCGGGCCGCATCTCAGGGCTCGCATGGGCGGATGGCTTGGTTGAGCTACCGGATGGTGAAGCACACATTCGCCCGGGCGATCTTGTCAGATACATCCCATATTCATCTTTCCGCTGACTTCATTCTGGCGGAAATACTCCCGCCGGAGGCAGCAGATTTTGCGGAAATCTGCTACCCTGCGACGGGCCTATGATCGGTGAGGATTTAGTCTTCGGTAGGGCCGCCGGCTTCTTTCCAGCCGGAAAAACCACCGACGTTTGAAACGTTTTGATAGCCCATGTCCTTCAGCGTCTTGCCGGAAAGCGCCGCCTGTCCGCCCGCGCCGCAGATGAGAACAATGTCGGCGTCCTTTTGGAGCGCCGGGTTGTAGAATGCCTCCATGGCCGGATCAGCGATAAACTCGATCATGCCGCGGGGCACACGCTGAGCGCCCGCAATGGTGCCGCTTTCGGCGATGAGCCCGGGATCACGTACGTCCACAAAAACGGTGTTGCCTGCTGCGTGTTTGGCGATGCCTTCCTCGGCAGAGATCTTGGGCACGACGGCATGCGCCTCTTCGAGAAAGTCTTTTGCGGTTTTCATGGGTGGCGCTCCTTTTCTGATACTGTATCGGAACGTAAGGGCGGCGAAGGCAAAGACAAGGTGATCTGATGTGTTGCCCTACAGGCGCGCGGCGTGCGCGATAGTGCTCGACGCCTTGACTTTCGCAGCCATGAAGGCGAGTTGCCCTCACAAGCGCCGATGCCCTGCCGCGTGAGCAGACCCGCCAAAGCGGGACATGGGGCCGGCGCTATGTTTCCGACATCACGCGTGGAGGCAGTGCGACACCCAGGAGGGGTGTGGTGCATCCAGCTTATCCGGTCCGTGCGCATGGTGCGGGCCAAACCCGCGCGGACTCCGCCCGCCAGAAAGATAGTATGACCTTTGAAGAAATGGGGCTCGCCCCTCGCCTCGTAGAGCACCTCAAGACAAAGGGGTTCAAAACGCCTACACCAATCCAAGCCAAGGCCATTCCACACGCCCTAAAGGGGCGGGATGTGCTTGGACTGGCGCAAACGGGTACGGGAAAGACCGCCAGTTTCGGCTTGCCGCTATTGCACGTCATTTCGGGAAGTGGCGCCGCGCCGCAGCCTAAGACCGCGACCAGCTTGATTCTCGCTCCAACCCGCGAGTTGGCCAAACAGATTGCCGAGGCGCTTGTGACATTCTCGCATGTTTCACATCTGAAGGTTGCGCTGGTTGTGGGTGGTGTTTCGATCAATCGCCAGATTAACACGATGAAGCGCGGGGCGGACATTCTGATCGCGACGCCGGGACGCTTGATCGACCTCATCGACCGAAACGCAGTCCGGCTGGACCGCACGGCATTTTTGGTTCTCGACGAAGCGGATCAGATGTTGGACATGGGATTTATTCACGCGCTGCGCCGGATTGCTCCGCTTTTGCCTGCAAAACGCCAGACCATGATGTTCTCAGCCACGATGCCAAAACTCATGAGCGATCTTGCCGCGCAGTATCTGAGTGATCCGGTCCGTGTGGAAGTCGCACGCCCCGGCGTTGCTGCCGACAATATTTCCCAAGAGGTGCATTTTGTCGGCCAGGCCGCCAAGACGGATCTTTTGATCGAACTATTGTCAAAGCACCGCGGTGAACGCGCATTGGTTTTTGGGCGGACCAAACACGGGTCTGAGCGGCTGATGAAAAAGCTTGTATCCGTAGGCTTTGATGCCGCCTCCATTCACGGAAACAAAAGCCAGGGTCAACGCGACCGCGCAATCAAGGCGTTTTCCAGTGGCGAGATCACGATCTTGGTGGCCACCGATGTTGCCGCGCGCGGCATCGACATTCCTGACGTTAGATATGTCTACAACTACGATCTGCCGAACGTCGCAGAAAACTACGTGCATCGGATTGGTCGGACAGCGAGAGCTGGAGCGTCCGGCCGCGCCGTCGCGTTTTGTGCCCCAGACGAGACCGGAGCGCTGCGAGACATTGAGAAGGTACTGAAAACAAGGATCGGCGTCGCCTCTGGGGAGCGCCAGGCCGCTCCGAGCCGTTCGTCGCAAAAGCCAAAAGCGCCAAACAAATCACGGCGGCGTCGGCGTCGTGGCAAGCCCGGTCGGATTGCGGCGTGATCGAGCAATAAGACCCTTGACGGGTGCCCCTTGTCGCCCGTATACGCCGCCCGTCCGGGCTGATGTTCGCATCATCCTTGGGCATTTCGTCCGAGACGGTGGGTTGGTGAAGGCCAATAATTCCTGCCTGAGACGGGAACAGAGGAATTCGAACCGGCCGCTTTGGCTCGGGGCGACTATTCACGACGGACCCGTAAGGACTCGTGGGGTGCAT
>CAYPVG010000300.1:0-10792 GCA_964414085.1 uncultured Boseongicola sp.
AACGGTAGTTCCTACGCTGGCCGAGTAGGTTCCGTACGAGGAGGGGGGACCTATCGATAACTCGGTAGTTCCCGCCTCCGGCGGGAACTACTTACAGTAGCGATAGAGCTGCCATGCCTATAGCATTGTCGAATTTTGACAATTGCACTATCCATGGTGTCACCCTTGTGTATAAGATGCTCGATACATTGCCAGATGCAATTCTGAACTTTGCACTGTAGTAGTTTTTCCATGTCTAGTTGATGCAATCTTCTTAGTTTGATTTCAGTATTCCATGATATGTCTTGTGCAAAAGGAGAAGAAGAAATTGCATGTACAAAGAACTTCATCATCAACTGCTTTCATTCTCGGCCTTCGTTGAAGGCTGCATTGGTGACGTCGCACAACTCACTAATGGTCTTAGGGGCTTTGTATGCGCAGCTGTAGGCGGCAGCGAGGTGGTCCCACTTAGGGTTGATCGCGTGCACAGCGTTCGGAGCGATCTGCGCTTCGATCATGTTGTCGCGAATTTCGCCCAGCGCTTCGTTGTCCCATACGATGACCGGAAGACTGAGGCCAAGTTCGGAGGCCGTGCCGAGCTCCTGCAGCGTGTACTGCAGGCCGTAGTCCCCTGCGATTGCCAAGGTGTTGCCGCCGCTCACCGCCCCGCCGATAGCCGCAGGAAGCGCAAAGCCGAGGGTGCCGAAGCCAACCGGGTGATGCCAAAGGCCTGCGATGTCCATGTCCCATATTTCCTTGGCCGCGTAGGCGAACTGGGTCATGTCCGAATAGATACGCGTTCTGGGTGACAACGCCGCTTTGAGCGCTATGCAGATGCGGACGATTTCAGGGTGCTTTAGAGCAACGTCAGCGGTCCAGCGTGCACGAGTTTTAGCGAGCGTTTGGGCGTCCCATTGGCTGGCTGCTTTTTCCCGCCCATGCTCAACATTCAGGGCGCGCAGGAACAGTTCGGAGTCTGCGCGAATTGCGAGATCATCGCCAGTGCACTGCGCCAGCATCTCGGGGTCGATATCGACGCGGACAATCGGAGCTTTGGCGCCGAGCGTCGGCCGCCAGCGATCTGTGTGTGCAAGCTCGGTTCCCACGGCGAGCACCAGATCAGCGTCGCCAATGAACGCTTTTGCACCAGCGGCAGCGATGTGCGAGCCGAGGAAGTTCGGTGTCTCGGGATCAACAACGCCGCGCCCGTTGTAGGTCACGAAACTCGCAGCGCCTGTCTTTGCAAGGACATCGTCGATCTGTTTGCGCGGCACGTGACGCGCGCCGCCCCCGAAAATGAAAAGCGGTTTTTGAGCGCTTTTGAGGCGGTCTGCTACGCGAGTGAGGTCGGTTGGATTTGGCGCGAGTTTGCCACCTACAGGTTCAGCGCGCGGTGCAGGTGGTGCTGGAACTGGGGCACTTAACACCTCAATTGGAATTTGGATGTGCTTGGGGCGACCACGCATCGTTTCGAATTCGGTAAACGCGCGATCCACAAGCGCGTATGCGGCGTCGGCGCTGTGGGCTGTTTCGGACCAATCACACACGGTGCGCGCTGCGCCTTCCTGGTCACGCATCTGGTGAAGTTGTCCGCGGGTGGCTGCAGTTTCGTCAAGCACGGTCGAAATGACCAGCAATGGCACGCTGTCAGAGTAAGCCTGCCCCATCGCGGTCATGATGTTGGTCAAACCGGGTCCTGAGATGACGAAGGCGACACCCGGCTTGCCGGTGGCGCGCGCGTAACCATCGGCCATGAAACCCGCGCCTTGTTCGTGACGGGCGAGGATGTGGCGAATTCCTGCGTCTTCGATCCCGCGATACAGCTCGATATTATGTCGGCCCGGGATGCCAAAAATTGTATCGACACCACGGGCCGCGAGCATCGCGGCAAGTTCAACACCAAGTGGGCGCATCAAGCTCTCCAGAAACGGGACGTGAACAGTACGAGGACCACCATCAGCTCGAGGCGGCCCACGAGCATTCCGACGATCAATAACCACTTGGCCGCGTCGTTCAATGGCTGAAAGTTGCCTGAGGGTCCGATAATTTCACCCAAACCAGGGCCGATGTTCGCCAGTGCAGCTGTGGCGCCGCTGATGGACGTCAGGAAGTCCAAACCCGTCATGGAGAGCAGGACGGAGAGGACACCTAGTGTCACTACAAAAAGCGTCAAGAATGCCATCACCGATGAAATGACGTCTTCTGTAATAGTGCGGCCATCGTACTTGGGTTGAAACACGCCATGAGGCGAGTGAATCCGGCGAATTTGGTTGGATATTGCCGCAACTAAGATTTGATAGCGGAATATTTTGATCGAACAGCACGTTGATCCAGCGCAGCCGCCGACCAGCCCCACAAAGAAGAACACCGCAATGGGAAAGGCACCCCACAGCTGGTAGTCGGTCGAGGCGTATCCGGTGCCGGTGATGATGGAGGTAATGTTGAACAACACCGCACGCACTGCGTCGGTAGCGAGCAAGACTTCTCCCAAAACCAAATATGCCGTGACGATGGCCACGATTGTTCCGAGAACGACCAGAAAACCCCGGACCTGACTGTCAGTTAGAAGTGGATTGGACGCGCCCGCGAGCAGCTGCACGTAGCGTACGAACGGCAGGCTTGCGAGAACCATGAAAAGGGTTGCCACGTATTCAGGAGCGCCTTGGAAGCTTCCGAAAGATGCGTCGTGTGTGGAAAACCCACCCGTCGCGACGGTGGTGAAGGCATGATTGACGCTGTCAAAAAAGCTCATGCCTACGCCGTAGTATGACAGTGTGCAGGCAATCGTGAGCGTTAGATAAACGATGGAAATCCGCTGGGCGATTTCTGCGGCACGGGGCAGGACTTTTCCAGCAGTATCGAAGGCTTCAGAGCGGAAGATTTGCATACCGCCGACACGCAGTTCGGGTAGGAAAACCATGGCCACAACGATGATCCCGATGCCACCGAACCATTGCAACATGGAACGCCAGACCAAGAGACCCGCTGGGAGCTCGTCCAACCCCGTGAAAACAGTGGAGCCTGTTGTGGTCAGCCCCGACATTGCTTCAAAGAATGCGTCGGTCACCGTTGCGTCGGTTGCACCCTGATGGAACGGAATCGCTGCGAAAATCGGGAGTGCGATCCACACAGTCGTGGTCAGTATAAACGTCTGTTGGATCGTCAGTTTGCTGCCCGTGCCATTTGCACAGGCCAGAGAGAGAAGACCCCCTGTCAGCACTGTCAATATTGCGCTTTCCACAAAAACTGCGGCGTGTCCGTTTCCTTGGAACAGATCAACGGCAAGCGGTATTGTCATGGTTGCGCCCAAGAAGGCGACCAAGAGGCCGATCACGTATCCGACTGGGCGCAGATCAATCATGGAGCCGAGACTTGTCCGAGGGCCCGGTATTCGTCAATCGCGAAGCGTTTCGCCAGCTGCGATTAGGTTGCCATCGTTGTCAAAAAACGGATTGCGTTTGTAAGCCCCCGACAGCCGAGATTTGATGGCGCGCCAGAAAAAGGCGCGCATTGCCTTGCCGGAACTACCTGCATCTTCAGTGATATGGGCCGTTGCATCACGGCGATTGACGCGCGCGACGACTGGTCCAAGTTCGGCTTTGTTATCAATATTGGCGCTGAGCACAGTCGCAAATGGGATTGCCCGTGTGGCGAGAGTATTTGCCATCGGCGTCTCGCAGCAGGTCGTGTACCAGCGGTTTGGCCCTTTAGCGGTGAGCTTTACCCAAGCAAGCTTGTCTTGCCCCTGATCGATTGTCACGCTTTCAGGGCTGGTTTGATAGAGGTCAGCCCCACCTGCCGCATCAAGAGTGTCACCTGCCCCGAACCGTTCCGCAAAGGCCCTGCACGAGGAGCAATAGCACACAAGACGCGTGCCTTGGTGAGGCGCGATTGTCATGCGCACAGCGCCGCAGTCACATGTCCATTTCAATGCCAACGCCTCCTCAATTGATCGAGACGATCAGTTCGCCCCGAGCTTGAGGTTTGGCGATTAGCCTGTGTGGAACAACGTGTCAAAGAAACGCGGATCAAAGCTGGTCGCCGCAAAGGTATCGCCTTCAGTTAGGACCGACACCGCATCATGGCTGTGCAAACTTTCCTGGTGGCTGGCAACAACACGGAAATCGCCAACCCGTGTGTCGGCCTGAAGTCCTTCTGCAAAAAGGCGCGCTGCGTCTTCCACGAAGATCGGATTGGCAGCGTTCAATTCGGCGAAGGCCTGTTCGTCTTCGCGCTTGACCATCACTTGTGTTTCAGTCGGCACAGCAAGACGGCAAAGCGCCACGATGTCCTCAAACCAAAGCGTTTCCGCCTTTGGGTCCACCACAACAGAAAGGCGCGCCACCGACCGTTGCGAGTGCGGCGTGGCCAATTGACCTCGTGTGCGACGGGCGTGTTCAGACAGCTCAAGCGAGCACGGGCAGGTTGATGAATAAACATAATCGAGGTGCAGGATGCGGGTCCGTTCGCCCTGCTGATCAACAACTTCAAGAGCGATGTCGTAGTATTGCCAACCAGAGAGGCCGGAGCGCAGGCTATCGACCTTGATCGGGTACGACAGGCGCATTTGGATACGCGCATCGAAGCTCTCGAGGTCAGTCTTGTAGTCGTCAAGCGCGGCTTCGATCACCTCGAAGCTAAACTGCTTTTCGGCGTGCACATAGAAGCTGCGCATGATGCGGCTCATGTTGATGCCTTTTTTGTCGGCATCAAGGCTGACGGTTCCGGTGACAGAGGTTTCAAGTTCGCGGGCGGAGCCAGTTTTCGTCTGGAACTGCACAGGCAGCCGGAAGTTGGAAATACCGACGTGCTGAATGGCCCGGTGGGCCCCCTTAATCAGGCTTTCAGGTCCGTTTTGAAGGTCGGGCAGACCGTCTTTGTAATTCGAATCCACTGTAAAATCTGACGGGTACTGACGCGCCAAAACTGGGTAGTTCTCCGGTGTAGCAGGTAGTAGTCGCGCAATGACCGGGTCGAGCGTGTCAATCTCAGCGCTATCGGCGTCCTTTGCCCATGCGCGCAAGGTATCCAGAGCCGCTTTCGCATCGTCCCGATTGGGCTCGCGGTCGAAATTGTTGGAATGGATATTCATGACACGTTTCTCCTTCAGTGGGCTTGCGCTAGATGGGGGCTGCCTCCCAATACACAAGCAAAGTCACCAAAGGTTTACGCGCCAGAGGCGTTTTTGGTTCAATTATAACGTTTGAAGAAGCGCTTCAGGATGCTCGAGGGAACGGAAACATCTTGAGCGTAGACCGCCTCCGTCAAAGCGTCTGCCGTCTCGGGCGGGAAGTATCCACGGTCCTTGTAGATGCGAATGCGGTCGGCAAAGACGTCGCCGTCAGCCTCGGGATGAAATTGTGTGGCATAAACGTTCTGGCCATACCGGATCATTTGAAATGGGCACGGGTCGGAGCGCATCAGATGAACCGTGCCAGGTGGTAACGACTGGACAGCCTCTTTATGCCCGACAAGCGTGTGAAAGTTCTCTGGCAACCCCGCCAACAGGGGATCTTCATGTCCCTCAGGAGTGACAGTGCAGCCGACGGGCCCCACGGCTTCGCCGTAGCGCTCTTTCGACACGTTCGCACCGAGGTGATGCGCGAGAATGCCGATGCCATAGCAGCAGCCCAAGAAGGGCATGTCGCGACGTGTGATCTCGGGCATGAGCGCGAGCATCGCGCGTTCCGCACGCGCTTCGTCGGTCGACTTCTGTTCGGGCGCATCGCTGATGCACCCCGGCCCGCCACCGACGACGACACCGGCAAAGTCGTCCAGGTTTAGTCCCTCGGGCAATCCATCCCTTTCCAGACGGACACGCTGCGTCCGGGAGACATCCAACTCACCCTTTTCAAGGAAAGCGTGAAACTCACCATCTGCCGCCTCGTCTTCTGGGCGGAGTTGAAGGATCAGAAAAGGCTTCGTCATGCTTTCACCCTTTCAAAATACCTCGGGGGGACTCGACGGAAGGTCGATGGGGTGCGGCCCCCCCGTCTAGCGACACGTGCAAGCGCGGCGCAAAAAATTAATTGGCTCGCAACTGTCAAACCGCGTCCAGAGCTTGAAGCAAGTCCGCAACCAAGTCATCGGCATCTTCAATTCCAACGCTCAATCGCACCAGCCCCGGCGTGATCCCAAGCTCCATGCGTTGTTCTTCGGTCAACCGCTGGTGGGTTGTGGTCGTTGGGTGCGTAATGATGGATTTTGCATCTCCAAGGTTGTTGGAGATTGTAACTATTTGAAGGGCATTCAGGAAACGGAACGCTGCCTCTTGTCCACCCTTCAATTCTAGAGCAACAACGGTGCCACCGCGTTCGAGCTGCTCGGAGGCGATGCCATGTTGCGGATGATCTTCCAGATCAGGATAGATGACTCGCGACAAACCGGAGTGACCGGACAACGCTTTTGCGATCCTGAGCGCACCGTCCGCTTGCGCACGCACGCGCAAATCGAGCGTTTCCAGACCCTTCAGCAAAACCCAGGCGGTAAACGGGCTCATCGCGCCGCCCGTATGTTTCAGGTAGGGTTCGACCGTCTTGCGGATGAACTCGCGCGTACCAAGAATAACTCCGCCAAGGACCCTGCCCTGACCGTCGATGTGCTTTGTCGCAGAATAAACGACGACATCCGCACCTAGTTCGATCGCGCGACTGAAGACAGGTGTAGAGAAGACGTTATCAACAACCACCAAAGCACCGTGAGAATGGGCAATGTCCGCGACAGACTTGAGATCAATCACCTCAAGCGTCGGATTTGACATGCTTTCCAGAAATACCGCTTTGGTAGTGGGCCGGACTGCAGCGCGCCACTCGTCGAGGTTTGTGCCATCGACGAAGGTGACTTCGACGCCGAAGCGGGTCAGAATTTCCTCAAGGATGTAGAGGCAAGATCCAAACAGGGCGCGCGCAGAGACCACGTGATCCCCGGCTTTGAGCATGGACACCAAAGCGCCGTTGACTGCCGCCATTCCGCTGGCCGTTGCGAAGGCATCCTCGGCCCCTTCAAGCGCCGCGATCCGTTCTTCAAACATGGCGACCGTTGGGTTGCCATAGCGGGCATAGATAAATTCGTCTTCGCCCAGTTGATCAAAGCGTTGTGCCGCTTGTTCGGCGGTTTCGTAGACGAAGCCTTGGGTGAGAAAAATCGCTTCGGACACTTCGCCGTACTGACTACGACGTGCGCCGGAATGAACCAGTTTGGTTCGCGTGTTCCAGTCTTTAGACATTGGGGGACGCCTCCTTTCCAAATAAAAAGCCCCCACCGCGGAGCGCCGGGGGCGTGGATCACGTCCCTGACCTCTTTAGCGGAATGTTTTACGTGGCCCGCAATCCGGTGAACAAATCGCCACGAGTGAGCTCGGGAATACTTTGAAACCGACGGGGTCGTCAAGGTTGTTTGATGGTGCGCATGAGGGGCTCTGCCCCCGGCCCGCAGGCGGGCCTCCCCCGGGATATTTCTGCCAAGAAGAAACCGAATTTGATTTGAATTTTAGGCATTTGAACTGCGACGGCCGGACGCATGTGCGACGGTCGAGCCGCTACTATTTCGCCTTTTGATCGTAGTTATTCAAAATGGAGAAATCGTATGTTTAACGGTCTTGGATTGTCGCTTGTCCTCATCCTCGGCGGCATGATCTTGGCGCCTGCATTTATTGTTGCGGTTGTGTAAATTTTCTGGGCGGTCTGCGTAGGAAATGCGTGGACCGCCTTGACCTTTGGTGATCGATGAACAGTTAACAGGTCTCAACATCAAGGAGACCGCTGTGACCACCCCGATCGATCTGTATTACTGGCCAACCCCAAATGGCTGGAAGGTGAGCATAGCCCTGGAAGAAATGGGCCTGCCTTACACCGTACATTGGGTGAATATCGGCAAAGGGGATCAGTTTGCTCCGGACTTTCTGAAGATTGCGCCAAACAACCGGATGCCAGCGATTATTGACCCGGATGGCCCGGATGGAGCACCCATTTCGATCTTTGAGAGCGGCGCAATTCTGCAGTATCTGGCTCGGAAGACCGGAACGTTTTACGGCGCCAACGAGCGCGACCGGATCGCAGTCGATGAGTGGTTGATGTGGCAGATGGGCGGTGTCGGCCCCATGGCAGGGCAAAACCACCATTTCATCAAATATGCTCCAGGCTTGGAGACGCCGCAGGTACTGCCCTATGCGCAGAACCGCTATCGCAATGAAACCGGACGTCTCTATCGTGTGTTGAATGATCAGCTGGCCGACAATGAGTTTGTGGCTGGCGATTTCTATTCAATTGCCGATATGGCGATATGGCCCTGGGCGCAAAACTGGCAGGGTCAGGAACAAACCTTGGATGATAAACCGCATTTTGCGCGTTGGCTTGACGCTGTGGCCGGTCGTGACGCGGTGCAACGCGGGAAGGCTGTTGGTCAGGAGTTCCGCAATCGGCCTCAGACTGCGGAAGAAAAGGCCGAAGCGAACCGGCATATGTTCGGGCAAAAGTAGCTCGATCTTTAGGACAGTTTTAAACTCTTTCTCGTAAGCGGCGGGCCATGGATATCCCGCGACGCCCATCCGGCACGTACCGTCCCAGCCGCCGTGCGATCGACGTTGCTGGGTCGCTTTTTGTGGATGGCGATCTGGTGGGCGTGCGGCTTCTGGACATCTCTCGGGATGGCGCGAAGCTTCTATTGTCTTACCCTATACTTGCCGGCACGGCGGTTGAGCTGCGCGTGCATGGCGCACGGATTCCGGCGCTCGTTCAATGGCAAAGAGAGTTGCGGGCGGGTGTGAGGTTCCTGGATCGAATGGAACAGGAAACGTTGGCGTTGCTGGAAGAGACTGGCGAGGACGATATCTTTGACTAGGCCACGTCGTCCTTCTCGGGGTCGATCATGAACTTCTGGAGCGCCATGATCTGTGACCACAGAAAGACGAACATCAAGAGAGGAAAGCCGAAGGTTTCGATCTTTACCCAAGCGTCCGTGGACATCGTTCGCCAGACAACCTCGTTTGCAACTGCAAGGCCTGCAAAGAACGCTGTCAGGCGTTTTGTGAGCTTCATCCAGCCTTCATGGGTCATTGGAAGAAACTCCGACATGACCCAAGCGAGGTAGGATCTGCCTTGAAGCAGCCCAAGACCTAGGATGCCCGCAAAAAGTCCGTAAACCAGCGTTGTCTTCATTTTGAAGAACCGCTCATCATTGAACCAGACGGTTAGCCCCCCGAAGAGTACGACCATCACGGCCGTGAACACCTGCATGCGGCTGAGTTTTCCTGTGAGTTTCCAGAGGATTGCGATGGACGCAAGCAAGATGGGGACAAAGACACCCGCCGCGACGATGAACCCGTCATATTCTGTTCCGCCAATGGTGTAGGTTTGGTCGCGCATTCTGAGATAGGCGACAAAGAACAAGAGCGGTGGCCCCAACTCGAGGACCTGTTTGACGATCGGGTTTAGTGGTTTTTCTTCCATGAGGCGTCACCTAATGGCGCGGTGTCTCGGGTGCAATGTCCAAACGCAACTTTGGCTTAACCGCCAAGCTCCACAACTACGGCACCAAGCGCAATGAGGGCCATGAGTGAAAGACGGCGCGGACCGACGCGTTCGCCCCAGAAAAGAAAAGCAATGAGGGCAGCGAAGACCACAGATGTTTCGCGCAAGACGGCGGCCTCTCCGACTTTGTCGAGGCGTGTGGCGAGCATGATACCGCCGAACGAGAAGATGGCGACCACCGCGCCAATGAAACCGAGGCGCGCAAGTGGTGCGAAGGGGCGCGGCACCCTGCCCTTTTTGTAAATGAGGTAGGCGGTAGGGAACGCAATGCCGTCGATGAGGAAGAACCACGCGACGAATGTGAGTGGATCAGCCGTAGAGCGGATCACAAGTGCGTCCCAGGTGGTGTAGAGAGCGACAAACCCGCCCGTCATGACGGCGAGGCCCAGCGCCAAAGGCAAGCGCGCGCGATCGGTGGTTACATTGCGCAAATTGTAAACGGCAAGGCCAAGGATACCCGACGCAAGCATTGCGACCCCAAGCCATTGCAGGGCAGCGAAGCGCTCTCCAAACAGTATGCCCGCGCCCACAACGGTAAAGACCGGACCGATGCCTCGGACCACCGGGTAAACGACCGTGTAGGAACCGACCGAATACGCGGCGGCTTGGGCAAGTTTGTAGCCAACGTGGATGACCCAAGCGATGGCGAAAAGTGGCCAGACGTCAGGTTCGGGCCATGGGACGACGAACACGGCGAATGGGAATGCAAGGAGCGCGTAACAGGCGTCGATGGCAGACCGGGTGGTGAATGGGTCGTATCGGCCTTTCTGGAGTGCTCCGAAAAGCGCGTGCAGGAAGGCAGCAACGAGCGCGAGGATGAGAGCTACCTGCTTGCCAGCATCAGTGCCCTCTAAAGAGATCAGCCACTCGCTCAATCGCTCGGGTCTGCGACTTGGAATACAACGTCAAACGTAGCGCCCTGCCATGCCGCAGAAACGGCGTCGGCCGAATAGGGTTCTGCAACAAGAGCAAGCGCAAGGAACCGATCAAGCGGAATCACTCCTTGAGACAATTCAATCTCCAGGCGGCCCCAGGGAATGGGACCCGCAGCGATGAGTGCGGATAGTGCAGCCTTGCTGTCCGGCGGGAAAATGTCGCCCGGCCAACTTTCGACAGTTGTCCTAAGATCGCTCAGCGTAGCGTCGACGATAGATCGCGGTTCTCCCGGAAGTCCTGAAAACGCACCAAGAAACGCGCCAAGGGCAAGGCCGTCGAGGAAGCCTTCATTTTCAAGCGTCACCGACACGCCTTCAAGAGTGAGTTGCCCAAGACCCGCCGGGCTCAGA
>CAYPVG010000301.1:0-3780 GCA_964414085.1 uncultured Boseongicola sp.
ATTGAAGGTCTAGTATACGATGGTCGCGAAAAAGACATGACGCCTCAAAAAGCGGAATATGCTCAACCTGGCGGACCTCGAACACTAAACGATGTCATAGAAGGCGCGGATCTGTTTCTAGGATTGTCAGGGCCCGGTGTGCTCAAACCCGAGATGGTGAAGAAAATGGCGTCCCGGCCGATTATCTTCGCGTTGGCCAACCCGACGCCCGAAATCATGCCAGAACTCGCCCGTGAAGTGGCGCCCGACGCGATCATCGCGACCGGACGAAGCGATTTTCCAAACCAAGTGAACAACGTGCTGTGTTTCCCGTTCATCTTTCGGGGCGCGCTCGACGTCGGTGCGACCACCATCAATGATGAAATGAAGATTGCGTGTGTCGAAGGTATCGCTGCCTTGGCTCGAGCAACAACGAGTGCCGAAGCAGCCGCCGCGTATAAGGGGGAACAGCTCACATTCGGCGCAGATTACCTTATCCCCAAGCCGTTCGATCCGCGCCTGATGGGTGTGGTTGCAAGCGCGGTTGCGGGCGCCGCAATGGAAACCGGAGTCGCAGAGCGACCTCTCGAAAATATCGAGGCCTACAAGCGCAAACTCGACGGCTCTGTTTTTAAGTCTGCGCTTATCATGCGGCCCGTCTTCGAAGCTGCGGCCACGGCCCAGCGCCGGATCGTTTTTGCGGAAGGCGAAGACGAACGTGTATTGCGCGCTGCAAACGCGATGCTTGAGTCCACAACCGATAAGCCAATTCTGATAGGTCGCCCTGAGGTCATCGAAACTCGGATCGAACGAGCAGGCCTGGCAATTCACGCTGGACATGATTTCGACGTGGTCAACCCCGAGAACGATCCGCGCTATCGCGACTACTGGCAAACTTACCACAGCCTCATGGATCGAAACGGCGTCACGCCGGACCTCGCGCGCGCCGTCATGCGCACAAACACAACGGCTATTGGCGCTGTAATGGTTCATCGCGAAGAGGCCGACAGCCTTATCTGCGGGACTTTCGGCCAATACCTTTGGCATCTAAACTACCTGACACAGATACTCGCCACTGATGGCCTCCATCCTGTGGGCGCCTTGAGTTTGATGATCCTGGAAGACGGGCCTCTCTTCGTTGCAGATACCCAGGTTCATCCTGAACCGACGGCCATTCAGATTGCCGAAACCGTTGTTGCCGCGGCGCGACATGTCCGTCGCTTTGGCCTCGCACCGAAAATCGCACTGTGCTCTCACAGTCAGTTCGGCAACCTGGACTGCGACACCGGGCGTCGCATGCGTGCAGCCATCGACATACTCGACAGCGAACCGAGAGACTTCGAATACGAGGGAGAGATGCACGCCGATGCCGCGCTTGACCCGGAACTGCGCGAACGCATCATGCCTAATGCTCGCTTCTCTGGCGCAGCGAATGTCCTGGTTTTTGCCAACACTGATGCTGCATCGGGCGTAAGGAACATTCTAAAGATGAAAGCTGGTGGTCTAGAAGTCGGCCCTATCCTTATGGGGATGGGGAACAGAGCGCATATCGTGACGCCTTCGATAACAGCGCGAGGCCTGTTGAACATGTCTGCTTTGGCGGGAACACCTGTATCACTTTATAGCTGATCTGATTCTGTCGCAGACAGCTTAAGGACTTTGCACATTTGCAGCCCTTGGCCGCGAAACCTGCAATCAATGCTACATCCCAGTGACTTTGCAAAATTTTGCAACCCAATTTAGCGAATTTTGCAAAGATTTTGCGCCAAACTGACACGCCTCGGCACCCGAGCCTTGCCCGATGCCCCCGTGTGGCCCTATCCCGGAGACAAGTCAGAGGAGGGACACCCATGAGCTATCGCGACGTGTACTTGGCGGCACAAGCTGATCCGGAAGCGTTTTGGCTGGAAGCAGCCAAAGCAATTGAATGGGACCAGCCCCCCACGCAAGCATTAAATGCAGATAATGCCCCCCTTTACGAATGGTTCACCGATGCCAAAGTAAACACATGCTGGAACGCCGTGGATCGTCACGTCCAAGCAGGGAATGGCGACCGTGTCGCAATCATCCACGACAGTCCCATCACCGGAACGAAACGCGAGCTCACCTATGCCGAACTTCAGACCGCCACGGCGAACCTCGCCGGAGCTCTTGCGTCGAAAGGCGTCACAAAAGGCGACCGTGTGATAATCTATATGTCGATGGTCCCAGAAGCGCTCGTGGCAATGCTAGCCTGCGCGCGGATCGGCGCCATCCATTCGGTTGTTTTCGGCGGATTTGCCGCAAACGAGCTGGCTGTTCGCATCGACGACGCAAAACCGAAAGCCATCATCGCTACCTCTTGCGGTATCGAACCAGGGCGTGTGATCGCGTACAAACCGCTTCTCGACGCCGCCATCGACCTCGCGGACGCAAAGCCGGACTTCACCAT
The DNA here is from genome assembly GCA_964414085.1 of uncultured Boseongicola sp. GTDB lineage: Bacteria > Pseudomonadota > Alphaproteobacteria > Rhodobacterales > Rhodobacteraceae > Boseongicola. Next base: position 2,411 of record CAYPVG010000301.1, read on the forward strand.
AATACTCCAACGCGAACAGGCAGTCGGAGACCTGCAGCCGGGCCGGGATTTCGACTGGCATGAAATCCAAGACGACGTTACTCCCGCCGATTGCCTGCCAGTAGAAGGCAACCATCCCGCGTACATTCTCTACACTTCCGGAACAACGGGGCAGCCGAAAGGTGTGGTGCGCCCGACAGCCGGACATCTCGTTGCACTCAACTGGACCATGAAAAACATCTACGATGTTGAGCCAGGAGATGTGTACTGGGCCGCTTCGGATGTCGGCTGGGTCGTGGGGCACAGCTACATTTGTTACGCGCCACTCATTCACGGCAACACGACAATTGTCTTCGAAGGAAAGCCGGTCGGCACGCCAGATGCAGGGACCTTCTGGCGAGTGATCGAAGAGCATAATGTCAAAGTGCTTTTCACGGCACCGACAGCCTTCAGAGTTATCAAGCGCGAAGATCCGCGTGGCAAGTTTGTCGAGAAGTATGACCTGTCCTCGCTGTCGGCGCTTTATCTTGCCGGCGAGCGTGCAGACCCTGACACCATCGAATGGGCGGAGAAAATGCTAAACGTTCCAGTGATCGATCACTGGTGGCAGACAGAAACGGGTTACGCGATTGCGGCGAACCCGATGGGCATCGAAAAACTGCCCGTGAAGATCGGTTCCCCCTCGGTCGCAATGCCAGGTTGGGACATGCAGATCCTCGACGAGGCTGGCCACCCGGTCGCGACGGGCGAACTCGGTGCAATCGCTGCAAAGCTACCGCTTCCACCTGGGACCCTGCCAACGCTATGGAACGCCGAGGATCGTTTCCGCAAAAGTTATTTGGATCACTTCCCCGGATACTACGAAACCGGCGATGCAGGTTACATCGACGAAGATGGTTACCTCTACATCATGGCCCGCACCGACGACGTCATCAACGTCGCCGGCCACCGTCTGTCGACAGGTGGAATGGAGGAGGTCCTCGCCGCCCACCCAGACGTTGCCGAGTGCGCGGTGATCGGCGTCACTGACGAGCTTAAGGGTCAGCTTCCCGTGGGCTTCTTGTGTACGAATGCAGGAACAGACCGGCCCGATGAAGACATCGTTGCTGAGTGCGTGAAACTCGTGCGCGAAAGCATCGGCCCGGTGGCCGCCTTTAAGCTTGCATGCGTGGTGCCGCGCCTTCCTAAAACGCGATCAGGCAAGATCCTCCGTGGGACGATGGTCAAGATCGCTGACGGCGAAGACTTCAAGATGCCCGCAACCATTGATGACCCGGCGATCTTGGACGAAATCAAAGAAGCGCTCAGAGGAATCGGATACGCCAATTCGTAAGGCGGCATACCCGCTCTGTTCACGACGCATTCACCCAACTAAAGTGACCGGACATGCC
>CAYPVG010000302.1:0-4109 GCA_964414085.1 uncultured Boseongicola sp.
ACTGGACGTGACCATTCAGGCACAAATTCTGGAGCTTCTGGCCGAGCTGAAAGACCGGCTTGGCATGTCGATGTTGTTCATCACCCATGACCTTGGGATCGTGCGTAAGTTCGCCGATCGGGGTTGCGTGATGAAAGATGGCGAGATTGTCGAGCGCGGTGAGACGAAAGCGATCTTTGATGCGCCCCAGCATCCTTACACAAAGATGCTACTAAGCGCAGAATCCACCGGAACGCCCCCTCCTGTGCCCGAAGGTGCCGATGTCGTGGCGGAAACCGACGCATTGCGCATCTGGTTCCCTGTTCAGCGCGGGCTTTTAAAGCGCACCGTCGGACACATCAAAGCGGTCAATGCGGCGACGCTTTCTGTGCGTGCAGGTGAAACGGTCGGAATTGTGGGCGAAAGCGGGTCGGGCAAGACGACGCTGGCGCTTGCGATCATGCGGTTGATTTCATCAGAAGGGCCGGTGAGCTTTCTCGGACAAAACATCCAGGGTTTGAATTCGCGGCATATGCGTCCGTTGCGCGCTGATATGCAGATTGTGTTTCAGGACCCCTATGGATCGCTAAGCCCGCGCATGACAGTGGAAGAGATCATCTCGGAGGGTCTTACAATCCACAACGTCGACCCCGGGCGTGACCGGCGCGAGATTGTGGCCGAGATCATGGACGAAGTCGGATTGGACCCCGCCATGATGCACCGCTATCCGCATGAGTTCTCCGGCGGCCAGCGCCAGCGGATCGCGATTGCCCGTGCGATGGTGCTTCGGCCCAGGCTGTTGGTGCTGGACGAGCCGACATCGGCGCTCGACATGACGGTTCAGGTGCAGATCGTAGAGCTTTTACGCTCCCTTCAGCAGAAGTATGGGCTGGCCTATCTGTTCATTTCGCACGACCTGAAAGTGGTTCGCGCACTGTCGCACAAGGTCATCGTGATGAAAGAAGGTGATGTGGTCGAACAGGGTGACGCAGGGCAGGTCTTTGATGCACCGAAGTCGGACTACACAAAGGCACTGATGGCCGCGGCCTTTGAGGTGAAGTCGGCGTCCTAACCCTTGCGGACCGCGACGATGCCCCGACTGGTGCGTGACGGTGGGCCAGAGGGGAAAGCGTATTCGCTCTCTAGTTCAAAACCAGCTTCTTCAACCAAGCTCACGATCTCATCACGCCCGAAGGTGCGGTGACGCCATTGTAGCCAGATGATCGCGTTGCACCAATGCGGTTTTGACACGGACAACCTAAGGCGGCCGCCCGGCACGAGGAGGTCGCGCATTTGGGCGAGCGCTTCGGCGGGGTCAGGGCAATGTTCGATGATGTGAGCGGCGAGCACCTCGTCATAAGGCCCGATGTCCAACCCGGGTCGCAACAGATCTTCGACGCGTTCCGGTATGACACCGCGCGGCGCCAAAGCCGCTTCGGCGCGGTCGAGCATGGCACCGCTCGGTTCCAGCAACGTCAAATGGCCGGGGGCTCCGTTCACCGCGATCCAGGCTTCTGAAAACGCTGCTGTGCCTGCGCCCACGTCGATCACCCGCGCTCCGGGGGCTGGGCGTGGCCCGGGCTCAGACAGGAACCCCAAATACCCATCGTAATACCCAAGCGCCCGCATCTTGTCGCGCCAGCGGTTTGACGCGCTGTCATAGCGGGTCGTCAGGTCTGCCGTCTGCTCTACCATGTGCTCAGACTGCCATGATCTTGAAGGGTACGCCAGATCGGTGCTTCCCACTTCGGCAGAGGCTCGCTAAACACGGGGCCACTGAAGGATAAGCCTAGATGACCCAGATGCCAGTTCCCCAGCCGGGGATCGAAAATATCAAGCTCTATCAAGGTGGTGAAAGCCGCCTTGAGGGTCATGACACGGTTCTGAAACTGTCGTCTAACGAGAACCCGCTCGGCCCGCCTCCGTCGGCTATTGAGGCCATCAAAGGAGCAGCAGATGCGGTGCATCTATACCCCTCGACCGACCACGCGGATTTGCGCGCTGCGATTGGTGAGGTTCACGGGCTTGATCCGGCGCGGATCATCTGTGGCGTTGGGTCCGACGAAGTTTTGCAGATGGTCACTCAGGCCTACGCGGGCGTGGGCGATGAGATCATCCACACGGAGCATGGCTTTTCGCTATACCCGGTGCTGATCCACATGGCGGGCGCGAGGCCTGTTTGCGTGCCGGAGAAAGAGCGCGTTGTTGATGTGGACGCCGTGCTCCACGCAATCACCGACAAGACGCGCGTCATCCTGATCACCAACCCGGGCAATCCGACAGGTACGATGTTGGCCGCAGAAGACCTGGAAAGGCTGGTCGGCGGTGTGCCCGAGCATATCGTTTTGGTGCTGGATGGGGCTTATACCGAGTACACCGAGACAGACGGTGGCGCCGCGTTTGCGACCGAACGCAAGAATGTGCTGATGACGCGGACGTTCTCCAAGATTTACGGGCTGGGCGGGCTGCGGATCGGTTGGGGCTATGGTGACATTGGTCTGATCGAAACGATGACCCGCATTCGTCAGCCGTTTAACCTGTCGACCGTGCAACTGGCTGCTTCTGAAGCAGCTGTGCGTGACCGGAAGTGGGTTGAGACCTGCCGTAACCTGAACGAGACACAGCGCGCGCGTTTGATCGGTGCTTTGGGTCAGCTTGGGGTGGCCTGTGATGAAAGTCAGACGAACTTCGTTTTGGCGCGATTTGCAAGTGGCGAAGAGGCCGGATCGGCCAAAGCGGCTTTGGAATCAAAGGGTATCATCGTGCGCGCGGTTGCTGGCTATGGCTTTCCGGAAGGTTTGCGCATTACCGTCGGCGATGCCGAGCAGACCGGGCGTGTGATCGATGCGCTGACAGAATGGCGGGAGGTCGTCTGATGGCGCAGGAGTACAAACGCGTGGCCCTAATCGGGCTTGGATTGATCGCCTCGTCCATGGCGCATGCGATGCGCCGCGACGGCCTGGCAGGCGAAATCGTGGGGACTGCGCGGTCCGCTGAGACACGCGACATCGCGCGCGAGGTTGGGTTTTGCGACCGGGTTGTAGACACGACTGCCGAGGCGGTTGAAGGAGCCGATCTTGTGGTGCTGGCGGTTCCCGTCGGCGCGATGGAGGCCGTGGCCAAGGAAATGGGTCCGCGCCTGATGGACGGCGCGACTGTGACTGACGTTGGGTCCGTGAAGCGCGCTGTTGTTGAAGCTGTCGCGCCGCATTTGCCAGACACGGTTCATTTCATCCCCGGTCACCCGCTTGCCGGGACAGAACACTCAGGCCCGCGTTCGGGCTTTGCTGAGTTGTTTGAGAACAAGTACACCATCCTTGTGCCCAACGGTGAAACCGACGCGGGAGCGCTCGACCGCCTGACCCGGCTTTGGGCGGGGATGGGCGCATTCGTCGAAACGATGGAGATCGATCACCACGACCTCGTGCTTGCTGTGGTTAGCCACGCACCGCACCTCATCGCGTACACAATGGTTGGCGTCGCTGACGACCTACGTCGCGTGACAGAAAGCGAAGTCATCCGCTATTCGGCTACGGGGTTCCGTGATTTTACACGTATCGCGGCGTCCGATCCGACGATGTGGCGAGACGTGTTCCTGAACAACAAGGAAGCGACTTTGGAAATCCTAGGCCGCTTCACAGAAGAGCTCTTTGCGCTCCAACGTGCGATCCGCACCGGGGACGGCGACCATCTGCACGACTATTTCACACGCACGCGCGCGATCCGACGCGGCATCATCGAAGCTGGTCAGGATACGGACGCGCCAGACTTTGGCCGGATCGGGAATAAGTCATGAAGAAACTCGCGTTGCTCCTCACCTGTCTTGCCCTTGTCGCCTGTGGTGGTGGAGACGACGGAGATTTCTCTGGTCTTGTCGCAGTAAAACGCGCGCCGGTGACTGGCCCGGGTGGATGCGGGGTGCGTGACGCCTGGGTCGTGACGGAAGCCGGTGGTGTAAAGCTGTCGCGGCCCGCAATCATGACAATGGAAGCAGCCCGCGCGGTGGACGGCTGGGTCAGAAATGGCGCCATCCCGGCCATTGGGCGCCGTGGCGGTGGATTGGAAGAACTGACAGTGGCCGCGCATTATGCCTGTCGCACACGAAATAGCCGCGCTGGAGCGCGTTTGTC
>CAYPVG010000303.1:0-10329 GCA_964414085.1 uncultured Boseongicola sp.
GGTCTTCGTCGCCAAGGATGTCGGACAGGATCGCGTATGACCCGTCGTCTTCCAGAACAAGGCCCATGGCCACACCAGCAACCGCAGCTTTCAGCGGAACACCAGCGTCCATCATGGACAAGGAGCCACCACAAACGGAAGCCATTGAGGATGAACCGTTGGATTCGGTGATCTCGGAAACCACGCGCACAGTGTAAGGGAAGTCAGTTGCGGCGGGCAGAACGGCCTGAAGGGCGCGCCATGCCAGTTTCCCGTGGCCGATTTCGCGGCGGCCTGTGAAGCCGAAGCGACCCACTTCACCGACGGAATACGGCGGGAAGTTGTAGTGCAGCATGAAGTTGGAGCGATATGTGCCCGAGAGCGCGTCGATCATCTGCTCGTCGTCGCCGGTGCCAAGCGTGGTGACGACCAAGCCCTGCGTTTCACCGCGGGTGAAAAGCGCTGAGCCGTGTGTCCGCGGCAGGATGCCGGTTTCAGCAACGATATCGCGGATTTCGTCCGTGGCGCGACCGTCGATGCGGCGACCATGCTTAACAACGTCGCCACGCAGAACACTGGATTCCAGCTTTTTCATCGCGGAGCCGAGGTTTTCGTCTTCAAGTTGCTCTTCTGTAAGCGTTGCCGAAATGGCTTCGCGTGCAGCGGCCACTGCAGCGGTGCGTTCCTGCTTGTCAGTGATCGCGTAAGCCGCGCGCATCTGCTCTTCGCCCGCAGCTTTTACAACATCATAGAGCGCGCTGTAGTCAGGAGCTTCGAATTCGAATGGCTCGTTGGCTGCGTCTTCTGCCAGATCGATGATGAGATCGATAACTGGCTGGATCTGCTCGTGCGCGAAAGTAACAGCGCCGAGCATCTCTTCTTCGGACAGCTCGTAGGCTTCCGATTCCACCATCATGACGGCGTCTTTAGTTCCGGCGACAACCAGATCGAGACGCTGCTCGGGGTTGTTCTTCAGCTCGTGCATGTCGTCGACGGTTGGGTTCAGAACGTATTCACCGTCTTCAAAGCCGACACGTGCGCCTGCGATTGGGCCCATGAAAGGTGCGCCAGACAGTGTCAATGCAGCAGAGGCTGCGATCATTGCAACAACGTCAGGGTCGTTGACGAGGTCGTGGCTCAGCACCGTGCAGATCACCAGGACTTCGTTTTTGAAGCCTGGAACGAACAGTGGGCGGATCGGACGGTCGATCAAGCGCGAGGTCAGCGTCTCTTTCTCTGTCGGACGGGCTTCGCGTTTGAAGAAGCCACCAGGGATCTTACCGGCGGCATAGTATTTTTCGTTGTAGTGAACGGTCAGTGGAAAGAAGTCCTGACCTGGCTTTTGGCTTTTGGCGAATGTCACGTTGGCCATCACGGAGGTCTCGCCATAGGTGGCGATAACCGAACCGTCCGCCTGACGCGCAACTTTTCCGGTTTCCAGTGTCAGCTTTTCCTCGCCCCACTGGATTGATTTTTTAACTTCGTTAAACATCTATCGTTTCCTGTTTGGGCCCAGCTCGGCGGTCCGAGTGCCCGTTTGAATGGCGGCCCCATTGCCGCCGACCCCTCGTATCATGCCATGCGCCGGGGTCCGTGCGTCACGTCTCAGATGGGCGGCCTCTACATGAAATTGCAGGCTTTGGAAACGAATTTTCGCAAGGGATACAAACGATAGAATGACGTGAGGTATCAACGTCTCGACAACTGGCGATGAAACCCCAAGTAATACGGGGCGATGAAGCTATGGAGTTCTTTCCTCAGCGCCTGTTTGTTGGCGATTGCCGCCGCCCCGATTTGGGCCGCGGATATGACTATTCTTGTGGACCGTCGTGAAAAAGCCATTGCCATTTACTTCGAGGTTCCTGCCACAACGCTTCCGTCCGTTTTCGGGGCTGGCGCAGAAAGCCTTTTGGAAGCCGACGGTACGGTCGATGTGCCAAAGCTCTACGACGGCACATTCCTTTTGGCCGACGAGATTATTGCGCGCTCAACTGTGACTCTCAACGGGCGCGAAACCAGTTTTGAGGGATTGTCCATGATGGTGCACGATCCCGACATCCTGCCGGACTTCGCGAGCCCTTACGACGCGGAGTTGTCCGTAGCTGTTTGCACGTCGCCCGAGACAGTTGAACACATGACGCTTGAGACGTTGGAGGCGTACCTAGGCTACTACGCCTGGGACGTCGATGAGACATCGGCAATCCGGCTCGAGTTTCCCGTCACCGGGCGGGATGACGTGGAAATCAGAGTGTTTGAGTTTTTGGACTTGAAGGCTGTGGATGAGCGGACTGTGACGCTTGAGGATGGAGGAGCCATTTCATTTCAGGGCGTGCAGCCGTCAAACAGCTCAATCGCACGATGGTTGTTCGGGTTGTCTGCCGCTTTTCTGGCTCTGGCAGTCGTACTGCTCAGACCTCGCGCCAGCCACGCGCGTAGAGATCACGCATAAGGTTGTGGTTGATTGTCGCGACCGGCTAGCGAATTGCGCTGATCGAGAATACGTCTGCACAAACTAATTTTGAAAGGATGTGACCCATGCGTTTTTTGCTGTCTGTGCTTGCCGTCGTCTTCGGGACCGCTGCGTTTGCTGACGAGCAGTCAACGATCCAGATAAATGATCCGATCATGTTCAAAGCGTTTGAAAATGCGCGCGCGGCCGGTGGGTATATGACTATTGCCAACACTGGTGAGGAAGACGATCTATTGATCGGAATCGAGATCGAAGATCGGATGTCGATGATCCACGAAAGCCGCGAAGAAAACGGTGTGATGCGGATGCTGCACGTTGACGCCGTGGCAGTTCCAGCTGGCGATTTGATCACATTCAAACCTGGTGGCTTCCACGTCATGATTATGGGGCTCCAGCCCGGCGAGTTGCCGGTGGGCGAAACAGTCGAAGCGACGTTGGTCTTTGATCGCGCAGGCGCGATTCCTGTGACTTTCGAGGTCGTGGACAAAGATTCCGTTGGTGCAGATCACAAGATGACGCACTAAGGTAAAAAGGTTCGTTAACCGCAAAAGGCCGCCGTGATAGGCGGCCTTTTCGTTTCTGTCGGATTAAGTTTGATCAGCGCTCTTGATCTGCATGAGCTTCCGCCGATCCAAGACGTATAACGCAATCGACGCCGTAATCGCGAGACCGGAGCCAATGATGGCCACACCCTCGTAACCAGTGAATGATGTTCCAAGGGCGAATACGGTAGACGCGAAGATCATGCCGCCAAAGTGATTTACCGACAAAAGTGCGCTCCCCGCGCCGGCTCGGTCAGCCAATAGTCCTTGAATGTAGCCAATGGGAATGGACAACAAAATGCCCGCACCAATTCCGGCGGGTAGGGTCAGCCACCATGCAAATGTCATGGACGGCAATAAGCCCAAAACGGCAAGGAACCCGCCGTAGATAAAGACCCCCACCATAATGAGGAACGACTGCGAGACGTAGTTCAAGCACCTCACGATCAGGATCATGACCGGAATTTCGATGAACGCGATGACACCTGCGAAGACGGCGACATCTGGTTCGGCGCCTCCCAAATTGTTCAGGATCAAGAGCCCAAGCAGGATGTTATAAAGCGCATTTGACGCCGAAATAACACAGATCAGCGCCAGTCGAACCAGCAGGCCTCGGTCGGTCAACTCACCAAGCGAAGCAAAGAAGCCCTTGCCCGAGGTGCCGGTTACTTCGAGCCGTCGGGAACTCGACCAAAGGCGAGAGATTACAATGAACGCAATGAGATTGGCCGCTGCGACAATGGCGTAAGCCGTCAGGAGGTCGACACCTTTTGCAAGCGCGTAGCCCCAGGCGACTGGGGTCAGGGCAAAAGCTGCGGAAAAAGCCGCGCGGACAAAGGCTGTTGTTGAGGCGCGGTTCAACGCGGGGTTCTCGTTTGCGGCAACTGTGGCGATCGCAAAATACTGAGTGAACGCCGTTGCGCCCGCGGGAAACAAGATCACGTGGACAATGATGAAAGCGACCTTAGAGGGCGCGATAAACATAAGGAGCCCACCGCTCATCCCGATGAGCAAAGCACATTGCAGAGCCGTTCGGAATTTCCCGGTCTGATCGGTGTAGATGCCCGCGGTTACCGAAGCGGCCACGCTGATTGCTGCTCCACAGGTAATGATCAAGGCGAATGCCGCGTCTGAGAACCCAATCCGCTCAATGCCGATGATGGATTGAAACGGCTGCACACTGGCCACGCCAATCGCCATCAACACCACGCCAGTGAGCGCGACCTGCAAGAGTTTGTCGTTCAGCATGGTTTTCGGTGACATGTCGTTTCCGTTCGGCAGGACGCCTGCTGTCGAAGTCCTAGGTTTAAAGCATCAAAGTTGACACGAAAAAAGCGCGGTGGTCTCCCATCGCGCTTTCCAAACTCAGATCGGAGTAGTCCGTTTTAGCGGCGTAGTCCGAGACGTTTGATCAGGTCCTGATAGCGTGCTTCGTCTTTGCCTTTGACATAGTCCAGAAGCTTCCGGCGCGTCGCAACCATTTTCAAAAGACCACGGCGACCGTGGTTGTCTTTCTTGTGGGTTTTGAAGTGCTCGGTGAGTGTGGCGATACGGCTGGAAAGGATGGCAACCTGTACTTCCGGCGAACCTGTGTCGCCTTCTTTGGTCGCGTACTCTTTCATGACGCGTGCTTTTTCTTCAGCAGTAATCGACATCGGGGTCTCCTTCAGAGTTAGAGAAATGGCGCAAGCCGGGATGTCGTCCAGCAGGGCCCTTGGAGGGTCCAACCGCGCGAATTGCGGTACGGATGCGGGCGTATAGGGGATATCTTTGTATTTGCAAAGCGTTTTGTTGCCGAGAGCTTTGAAACGCTTGAGTGATTGGCCGATTGCGCCGATACTTACGTCTAAACACAACAATGGGCAGAGCAGTAGACCCTTGGAAATTCTTCTCGCAATCTTTGGCGTGGGGTTGCTGGCGTCGCTGGTGGGCGGCGGTGGCTCTGGCACGTTGGGCGGTGACGAGCCCGAGGCCACGGATGAAGGCACCCCTGGACCCGACAGCATTGACGGGACCTTCTTTGATGACGTGATTTTTGGTCGGGCCGGCGACGACACAATCAATGGAAGCGTCGGGAACGATTACCTCGACGGCAACGCGGACGACGATCAAGTTTTCGGTGACGAGGGCAACGATCAACTTTTTGGCGGTGCGGGCAGCGACACGCTTGGGGGTGGTATCGGAGACGATTTCCTGCGCGGCGGCGCCGGTGACGATACACTGCGCGGTGGCGCAGACGACGACCTTCTTGAAGGCGCGCTCGACAACGATTTCCTCCAAGGTGATGGCGGGAATGATACGCTGAAAGGTGGCCCGGGTGCGGATTTCCTCACGGGCAATCTGGGTGAGGACGAGCTCGAGGGTGGCCCGGGCAATGACACGCTAATCGGGCTGTCAGGCAATTTCACAGACGCACCTTCAAGTGACGCCGATGATCCTGATCGCTTGGAAGGATGGGAAGGCGAAGACTTCATCGTCATGGGTGCAGGCGACGAGGCATGGGGCGAGTTTGTCACAACACGCGCGGACGGTGCCGCGGACACGTTTGTGTCCGGCATATGGGCCGATGGCGATCCGCCATTGGTTCATGACTTTGACCCGGGTGTCGACAGCCTCGTCTTGTACTACGATCCAGGCTTGCTCACGGATCCGGAGGTGACTGTGACAACGGTCGATATCGCGGGCGATCTGACCTTCCAAGTGCGTTTGGAGGGTACGATCTTGATGAACGTTCAGATTGGCACGTCTGGTGTGGTCGATCCGACATTGGTCGAACTCAGAACACCAGCCATTGGTCCTACGACGTAAGCTTCTGGAAAAATTGAACGATTTTGTGCCACTTCCGAAAGGCTGCGGTAACTATCATGGATCACTCTCAAAGCGTTGATTACTTTTGGGGTGAACAGTGTCGCTTGAGCTTTGGGTCGTTGGTTGGGGATTGGTGGTCGTGGCTTTGGCGCGCCTCAGGGCAAAGGCCCGGCGTGCAGCATGGAAAGAAGCACCCGGTCGGGCCTATGTTGGTCCTGCTGACGGGTCGACTGATCAAGGCAGGCAGATTGAAGCCTTCGCAGATAGCGCGCCGGTCGCGCCCGAGCGTGCAGTAGACCTTGGCGACGGCGAGGAGAACCGAACCGCAGAGGGCTCTGTTGTGCACAGAGTACCCACCGATGTCGCAGAGTTTCTCATTCCGGACTTTCATATTGGGATTGATCTCTGCGCAGTCGAATTAGCCTATCCGGACATCGACTTTGTGCATTGGCGGGGGAACGGGATTTCAGGGATGATTTTCTTTGATGGGTCCGAGACTTTGACAGTTCTTTTCCGGGGTTTGGACTCTATCCCAAGTGAAGATATTCAGGTTCATTTTGATCATCCGCGTAAAGGTGCTCAGTGCTATCGGCTTTCTCAGCTCTTGGATGTGGACGAATGTGCAATACCAGAAGAACAGGCCATGGAACGTCGCGGCGTGACACCTTCGAACATTGGCACAGGCGCAAGCCTTGAGGATGCTCCGATGGAATTCAAAGACTTTGATGTTGCAAGAGAGTGCGTTGAAATCTTTGTTCCGCACGAGCGAATCTCGTCGACCATGGTTGAGATTGAGATCAGTGATGACGGATCAGACGCCTGTGTCGTGATAGACGGGCGTGTCGCCGCGATTTTGCGCGGCGCGAACGACGCAACCGAAAGCAACGTTAAGCTTGTTGCAACGCGTCAGACCGTTGCCGCGTAAGTCGGTGTCCAGGGAAGCAGAGTCTGCGCATAGGCGACATAGAGTGGGTGCCTGGGATGCCCGTCTTTCGTGGTGCCTAGACATTTGAGTTCTTGCGCATTGGTCGACAAGAGTTGTTCGACCTCCAGATGTCTGTCTTGGAGAGCCCCATGTACGCCCCAGGCACAAAGCACGTCGTCCGCCCACGCCGTGGCCTCGAATAGACAGCGATCATTGTCCGGTCCAACAGGCGCTTTTGCTTTTTTGAGTTTAGCCGGATCAGTTTCCTTCCAGGCAAACACGTTACAAACCCGCATCGCGCCGTACCCCAACGCACGCGCTCGGCGCTCGCATCGTTCAACGGTAGGATCGTTCATAACTTCCGTCGCCTTTGACGGATTGAGCATGATAAACAATAGGCGCCGACCAGCGGTATCCCAAGTCCGCGTCAGCGCGTACCGGTACCTATCGCAATCGGAGTAAATCGCTTCGCTCTGTGAGTGAGCCGAAGTGTGCGTCCGCGAAATCAAAGTCACAGGCGAAACACGCGCGTCGGACGTAACTCGCCGGCTTGGTATATCCCGACCGCGACGGGTACACCCCGATGTGACCCCCATGCCACCTCGCCAAACGCAGCTTCGCTTGAAACCACCGCGCCGGGATTGCCGTTTGAAATACGGACGGCTCCTTCGGCGCTCAAAATGCAGTGTGGCAAGCCTTGAAGGCCGGTTTCCAGCGGCAACAGTAAGTCCTCGATATCCGGAGTTCTCGCGAGATCCGTTAGCGTTTCGAGACTTACAGCCTCATCAGAGGTGAACGGGCCGGACCAAATGCGGCGCAAGCTGTGGACATGGCCAAAACAACCAAGGTGTTCGCCCAAGTCCCGCGCAATGGATCGAACATAGCCACCTTTTCCACACTCCATTTCAAGAATGACCGTGTCAGCGTCCACACGTTCGATCAATTCAAGACGCGCGACATGGAGCGGTCTGGGCGCGATATCGACGTCCTCCCCTCCGCGCGCGAGGGCGTAGGCGCGTTGTCCGTCGATCTTGACGGCTGAGAATTGCGGGGGCACTTGCTGAATGTCGCCGGTGAACACGGGTAAGGCTGCGCGAATGTTGTCATCTGACGGGCGGTCATCGGAGGTTTTGATAACCTCGCCCTCAGCATCGTCTGTGTTTGTCGCGGTACCAAGGGTCACGGTGAAACGGTAGGCTTTGTTGGCGTCCGTGACGAACGGGACTGTCTTGGTTGCTTCTCCTAAAGCTATGGCCAACAGTCCGGTAGCTTCCGGGTCTAAGGTTCCGGCATGGCCAGCCTTGTTGGCGTCAAAAGCCCAGCGAACTTTGCCGACGACGTTAGAGGACGACATGCCACTTGGCTTGTCGACAATCACCCAACCTGAAATGTCGCGACCTTTTTTGCGCCGAGCCAAATGCGCCTCCGTCATCGGTTTTGCGCTGCCTGCTAAAGGGCGGGCCGCCTATCGTCAATCTTTGGGTCTTGTGACAGCCAGAATTGGCCCCATGGGAAACCCAATGTCGTGACGGCCAAGATCCGGGACGAACAATCGCGATACCTTGCCATCGAGAAAGAGTGCGTTTGGCGTTTTCAGTACGTCTCTGAATAGCCTTCCGAAGTGATGGAAGTTCACCGGGTCCTCCGAAATCACGGCAACCAGCGTTCCGTCATCGGTGACCCCAACTCCATTTCGGAAAAAGCGCGAGTCGCTGTTTGGTAGGAAACGAGGGTGAAGCAGTCCGTCGATGACAAGCAATGGTCCGGACTGGGTTGCAAAATCGCAATTCGGCGATGCGGATGCGAAGGCTTTGCTTTCAGTGATGTCGAAGCGTTTTTCTGCGATGCAAAGAACGCCATTGGGCAGCAGTCCGAAATTTCCAGGACCCTCGCGGGTGACCAGCGGTGCAAATTGTACGCCATCTTCTACATACAGGCCCACCGGGCGGCGATCTGGGTGGTACATGCCGCCGTTCATGGCGAAAACGAGGACGGCATTTTTCGCGGCAACGTGCTCTTCGAGCCGATCAAATGTCCCTAAAATCTCGCCGTCTGCGTCTCGCAATGAAAGGCTGACATCGTCATCTCCTGAAACAGTGCAAACCGTGAAGTCGGCACCGTCATAGGCGATCGTTTCACAGCCGGACGCCATTGCGGATCCGACGGACAGGAGAAGCAGGCTAATCGCCGTCGAGATCGCGACGTACATTGTCTTCTGAAAACAAGCGGCGGGTGTCATCGAGACGGTCAAACGTCTCGTCAATGGCGAACCGAATTTCGGGCGCAAACTTGAGAGCGAGACCCTTGGCAACGACGCGTCGAATCTCGGACTTGTTTTTTCGGAGCGCTGCAAGGGCGCTGTCCCGATCGTTGCCCCCCAACGGCAGCACATATGCCGTGGCGACCTTGAGGTCGGGCGAGCAGCGGACTTCCCCTACGGTGATCGACATGCGGTTCAAGTCGGGGTCATGTATCGCGCCCTGGTTCAAGACGTCGCTCAACCGACGGCGCACCAGTTCTGCAACCCGCAGTTGGCGTTGAGAAGGCCCTGGCCCGTCATTGAAGCGCGATTTTGCCATGGCGCTGATCTAGTGGTTTCGACCACGTCCCGCAAGCGGCGCTTTTCTCTAACTGTCGAAGGCCGTATGGAGGGGACGAAGGAGTACGAACGATGCACGACCTACCTGGCATAGTGGTGACCGGCGCTTCAGGGCGCATGGGGCAAACCCTGATCAAAGCAGTCGAAGCCAGCCCGGCGATGAAACTTGTCGGGGCATTAGAGCGCCCAGGTCATGAGTGGGTCGGGAAAGATATTGGCGCGATGTCCGGCGGTGCAGAGATCGGCGTGATAGTTGGAGATGATCCACTTGTCGCGTTCGCCAATGCACATGCCGTGATCGACTTTACCGCCCCAGCAGCCACGGTGGAGTTCGCAAAAATCGCCGCTCAGGCGCGTATTGTGCATGTGATCGGCACGACGGGGATGAGCGCCGAAGACCTTGCAAAGATTAATGCCGCGGCACGACACGCCACGATCATCCGAGCGGGGAATATGACTCTTGGCGTAAACCTTTTGACGGTGCTCACCCGCAAAGTGGCCGAAGCGCTTGATGAGGATTTCGATATTGAAATCGTCGAAGCCCATCATCATCACAAGGTTGATGCGCCGTCTGGAACAGCCCTCATGCTGGGCGAGGCAGCTGCTCAAGGTCGAGGTGTTCGCCTAGAAGACGTGTCGGACAGAGGGCGTGACGGCATTACTGGTGCGCGCAAGCGCGGCGATATCGGCTTTACGGCCATTCGCGGAGGCGACATCGCGGGTGAACATGACGTGATTTTTGCTGCCCCCGGTGAGCGTGTTGTCTTGCGTCATGTTGCGACGGACCGCTCAATTTTCGCACGCGGTGCATTGAAAGCGGCACTTTGGGGTCAAGGACGTGATCCGGGCGCCTACGATATGTTGGATGTGTTGGGATTGAATTGATCCGACATTAGTCTTCTTGCGTAACAAGAGGCAAAAGATGTGGAGACCTCTAATGAGCCGAATGGTGAAAACGTTCTCGCTCGCCCTTGGTGCGAGCGTTTTGCTTGCAACAACTGTCAAC
>CAYPVG010000304.1:0-9252 GCA_964414085.1 uncultured Boseongicola sp.
AGCCCGGCAGCATCACCGATCTTGTTCAAGAGCGGGCTGGACGCGCTTTTGAAACCGGTGCGCATGGTGTGATATCGTCCCCGCACGAAGCCGCACTCATCAGGGCGCTACCGGAAGCCGACGGAAAGCTCATCGTAACCCCGGGGGTTCGTCCAGCTGGGGCCGCTTTAGGCGACCAGAAACGTGTCTCTACTCCCGGCGCGGCAATCGCAGATGGGGCCAATCACGTTGTCGTTGGGCGTCCGATCCATCAAGCGCGCGATCCCAAGCAGGCCGTTTCAGACATCCTTGCAGATATCAGGCAGTCCAAAACGTTTCATTGACACAATTCTTGTCGATCGAGCCGTCTGTTGACCGCCAATTCCCGCCTTTGGCATCCATCCGTCACGATTGTTGGCGTATTGGAAACATAAACGCGCTAATCGTTGTCGGTGAACCCGGATTCACCATGAGGCGACCCTAATCTGGTCACATTTCACCTTTTCTTTAGGGCTGTTGGTTCGCAGTGCGAAAGGGACATCGCATGACGATGGCTGCAAAAATCTCAAAGGCCGAGAAGGTCACAAAATCGAGTGTTACAGGTCTTTGCGCTGGCGCAAACCTAAGGACACCGTGTGGGCCACGCCGGATCGAGTTTCTGCGCGTCGGAGACTTAGTGGTGACACGAGACAACGGACTCCAACCTGTCCGCATGGTATGGACCAAGACCCTATTAGAGTCAGAAATCGCAGCCGACCCCTCACTCGCCCCCATCGTTTTAAAAACGCGGGCCGTTGGCCCAATGATGCCTCAGCGTGATCTCTCTGTTGCGCCAGGCCATAGATTATTGATTCCAGGTTGGCGTCTGGAGGACGAAGCAGATAACGAAGCTTGCCTCGTCCCGGCACGAGACATTTCTGACCTGAACGATAGCATCTTTGTAGATCGGGCTCCCGAAGAGGTCGTTTTCCACAACGTGGTATTCGATGAGCCGCAGGTAATTTCTGCAAACGGCCTACCTGTCGAGTCTTTCATGCCCACAAAAGAAGCGATGAAAGTCGCGCCAAAGGCCGTTCGCGAAGACTTGCAAAAGGTCTTCCCGGATCTTGGACCAAAATTCACGGACTACCCCGCCCCGCGCTACAAGATGCGCGAGCGCGTCTCCTACATTCCAGACTACGCATAGAGCCTAGCGGAATCGAGCCGGGCTCAAAGCGTCTAAAACCTCTCTGGTCAACGCAGTCGCATCTCCAAACACTAGGCCGGCAAGACACTGTGATGCGGCAGGCGAACTTTGGATGCCATATCCACCTTGACCCGCACACCAGAAGAAATCATCCATACCAGGGTCCGCTCCGATAACCAAAGAGCGATCCGGTGAAAAAGTCCTTAGCCCCGCCCAAGTCGCGATAGGGCGCTTCACAGGTTCGGTGACATAAGCACCATAGCGATGCAAACCCTCAGCAAGCACCATATCGTCAGGCCACGCGTCCATCGCGTTTATCGGATGCTCCTCTGCTGGCGAAACAAGCCAGCTTCCTCCGTCAGGTTTAGCATACCAGCTTTCTCCCGGCCCAAATAGCATTGGCCAACGGCGAACATCGTGACCACCCGGAGCCGGTAGCCGCGCCATTGAGCGGCGGTTTGGCTGAAGACCAATTTTCTTGACTCCGGCAAGACTTGCAACTTCGTCGGCCCAAGCCCCGGCGGCGTTCACTAAGATATCCGCTTCGATCTCACCTTGCTCAACACAGACCTTCCAACATGCTGCCTTTTCAATTGCTTTCACCCCGTGACCGCTTTTGATGACTGCGCCTGCTCTTCTTGCTTCCTTTAGGAACCCTTGCAAAAGTTTATCGGTGTCTATGTCGTGCGCGTCTTCATGCACCGCAGCTCGAATGACGTTGGGGGCCAGTATAGGCACTCGATCAAATGCGTCCGAAACCCTCACTTCATTCATGCGCATAGTGACTAAATCACGCTGAAACTGCTCTTCATCCTTAGCGTTTGTGATGAGCATGAGTCCGCGCGGACTAAGTATTCCTTGCGCCTCGTGATAAGGCCGCGAAGCTCGGTTCAAGATGCACGTCGTATCAGTTCCATAGTTCTCTTCGAACATGGCAGCCGACCGGCCGCTGCTATGATAACCAAATTGGGATTCCGCTTCCAAAAGTGTGACGTCTGCTTTCTGCGCCAAGCGAGCAGCCGCGGAAGCGCCTGCTATCCCCCCACCGATGACGACGACTCGGGTCACTTAACCTTTTCGATGGCAGACGACAAAGCTGTCAGTATTGCTCTGGCAGACTCAATCTCCCGTGCATCAAGCTCCTCGGAGATCTCCTTCAGAAGCCCTTCTTCTCCATGGGACGCCCGCGCATGCACCTGCTCACCTCGAATAGTCGCTTCCAAAAGGCGCGATGATTTGTGAGCCGGGTTTTCAACAAACTCAGCCAATTGGCGCTCCACCAAAGAGTCCGCACGTTTTTGGATATGCTGACGCGAAACGCCGCGGCTTCGGGCTATCTGCGGCACAGTCGCAGCACCCTCAAAGACCAGATAGTCCAGAACATCTCGCTCTGCACCCGTGATCTGCTCGTCAGTCGTGGCAACACTCGTCCAAGAACGCGAAACCCGTCGCGCCTGCGTAATAAGATCGACAATTAATCCATGGTGAGGGTCGGCGGGGTTCATCGACTCATAAGCTCCGATAGCGACTCATACACTTGAGACTGCAAATGGAATGCCACTAAAGACCGGTCCGTCTCAACCTGACTCCTCTAGGCGATCTGTCGCAGGTGCAGGTGTTGGTGCAAGTTCGCAAAGTTTTGCATAAAGATCAGGCGACATATCAAAATTGATCGCATCAAGGGAAGGCTCGAGTTGTTCTGCCGAGCGTGCCGAGATGATCGGACCATGCACTCCCTTGTGCTGCGCGACCCACGACACGGCCAAAGTCGCCGGTGAAACGCCGACCTCCTCCGCTAATTCCGAAAGCGCGGTTGCTGCATCATGCATCCATTTTGGCCCATAGCGCTGCTCGTACATCGGATCATCGAGCAAGCGACCGCCTGCTCCGCCTGCGTATTTGCCAGTGAGGAGGCCTCCACCAAGGGGTGAATATGGACAGACTGAGAAGCCTTCCGAGATTGCCATGGGGAGAATTTCAACCTCAACCTGACGCTTCACTATGTTGTACATCGGCTGAATAAAGGTGATGTCGAACCCCATCGACTGCGCCAACTGGCGGCCTTTCATGACCTGCCATGCGGCGTAATTCGACACCCCAACATATCTTATGGATCCGGATTCTACCCATTCCGCTACTACCGCGTATGTATCCTCAAGCGGCGTGTCTGGATCCCAGCGATGCAGATAGAGAAGATCAACGGTATCCATGCCCAGACGCCCTCGACTCTCATCAAATTCCGCTTTGATTTTTTCGGGTTTGGCGACAACAGTGCCCGCGCATTTGGTCGCAACGAAAATATCGTCGCGTTCTTTGGCCACAAGTTCACCGAGCATCCTCTCAGAGTGCCCATCCGTGTAGGCATTCGCGGTATCGAAGAAATTGATGCCGGCTGTGCGGCACTCGTCGTACATTTCCGCGCTGTCTTGTTCAGTTGCCTTTGCTCCGAACTGCATTGTGCCAAAACTGAAATCCGAAACCTGATTTCCCGAAATAGTCTGCAAAGCACTGCCCTCCCCAGTTTTAACCTCATTCATAGACCCAAAGTAAAAAGGCCGCCATATGGCGGCCTACTCGTTTCGCTTCTAGCGGATCAGTTTGGAATTTCGCTGGTTATACCTTCGACATAGAAGTTCATGCCCGCAAGGGTGCCATCATCGGCAACTTCACCCTCAGCCAACCAAACAGAACCGTCTTGCTTGTTGATCGGTCCGGTGAACGGATGATACTCGCCTGCTCCAATTGCATCGCGCATCGCCTCCGCTTCCGCTTTTACATCTGCGGGCACGGCATCTGTGATCTCGCCAATCTTAACCATTCCAGTAGAAATACCATCCCAGGTGTCCACACTCTCCCAGGTACCATCCATTACAGCACGAACACGATCGATGTAATATGGCGCCCAATTATCAATGATCGACGATACCCTTGGCGATGGCGCATATTCCGCCATATCGGATGCCTGACCGAACGAAATCACACCAGCTTCCTGTGCAGCGGCTTGAGGTGCTGTCGAGTCTGTATGCTGAAGAACAACATCAACGCCGTTGTCTATTAGCGCCTTGGCAGCGTCTGCCTCCTTGGCAGGGTCAAACCATGTGTAGACCCAGATCACGTTCATCTCGACATCCGGATTCACCGCCTTGGCGTGCAAATAGGCTGAATTAATGCCGCGGATGACTTCAGGAATTGGGAATGAGGCGATATAGCCGATCTTGTTCGTTTTTGTCATCTTGCCGGCGATATGACCCTGAACCGCGCGACCTTCATAGAATCGTGCGGAATAGGTCGAAACGTTGTCGGAACGCTTGTACCCGGTGGCGTGTTCAAAGACGACGTCCGGGAACTTGGCCGCCACGTTGATCGTCGGATCCATATATCCAAACGACGTCGTAAAGATGATGTCCGCACCCTGTAGCGCCATCTGTGTCATTGCACGCTCGGCGTCCGCACCCTCAGGCACGTTTTCCTGATAAACCGTTTCGACTTTGTCGCCGAATTCAGCTTCAACAGCCAAAAGACCTTGATGGTGCTCGTAAGTCCAACCGCCGTCGCCGATTGGCCCAACATAAACAAAGCCTACCTTAACCGGCTCATGACCATCAGCAAACGCGCTTGTTGCGAGTGCCGCTGCCGCGACGCTTGCAAGGAATGTCCGTTTTTTCATGTTTTTCTCCCCATTGGTGTTTAAAGCGCCTCAGTTTGAGGCATGGAACGAACGCCCAAGCGACGCGGGCGCATTCAGCGCTGCACGGTTTCGATCGGACGATATGATAACCAGCACCAGGATGGTTATCAGGTATGGCGACATGGACAAGAGCTCTACAGGAATTGCTACGCCAGCGGCCTGCAAATTCAGCTGTAAAACTGTTATCCCGCCAAACAGATAGGCACCAAGCAGAACGCGACCAGCGCGCCAGGATGCAAAGACTACGATTGCCAAAGCAATCCAACCAGCACCCGCCGTCATGCCCTCAGTCCATTGCGGCACTCGAACAAGACTGAGGTATGCGCCGCCAAGACCGGCACACGCACCGCCAAAGGCAATTGCTGCAAGCCGAACAAAGATGACATTGTATCCTAGCGCATGCGCCGCATCGTGACTTTCCCCGACTGCGCGCAAGATCAGACCGCCTCGTGTGAACTTCAAAAACGCCCACACGCCTGCAACTAGAGCAAGTGACAAGTAGACCATCAAGTCGTGGCTAAAGAGCATGGGTCCAAGCACCGGCACATCACTCAAAATCGGAATGTCGAGCTTGTCCGTAGAAGGAGGCTTGATGCCAACGTAACTCTGCCCCATGAGGCTAGACAGCCCAAGACCAAACAGAGTGAGCGCAAGCCCCGTCGCGACCTGATTGGACAGAAGGAACTGCGTGAGCACACCAAACAACATTGATAACAGCGCTCCACCCAAAGCGGCTGCAACAAACCCTACCGCGGGCGAACCAGTTTCGACGGCAATCGCAAATCCGCAGATGGCGCCGACAATCATCATGCCTTCAACGCCAAGATTCAGCACGCCGGCCTTTTCAACGACCATCTCGCCAATTGCAGCCAACAATATCGGTGTCGACGCAACCATGAGCGAGGCAACAAGCAAGACAGGATTGATAGATCCAAAATCCATTAGGCACTCACCTCCCGTCCGATCCGCACCCTGAAGTTCGTCAGCACGTCAAATGCCAACAAGAAAAACAGAAGCATTCCCTGAAACGCCTGTATCGCGGCCGCAGGCAATCCCAGTGATGCTTGCGCTGCCTCACCGCCAATGTACGTCAGCGCCATCAGGAGACCTGCCAGAAGAATTCCAATTGGATGCAGTCTTCCAAGAAAAGCTACGATTATCGCCGTGAATCCATAACCGACGTTGAAATCGATGCTGATTTGCCCAGCCGGTCCAGCAACTTCGAAAAGCCCGGCCAATCCAGCCAAGGCCCCTGAAATTCCAAGGCAAAACAGAACAAGCCGGTTTGGATTGACGCCAGCAAATCGCGCCGCTCTGGGGCTCTCTCCGGTCAAACGAATGTTAAAGCCCATGATGTGACGGCTCAGCATGATGTAAGCGAAAATCACAGCAATAAACGCGGCTACAACACCCCAATGCATACCCCAACCCGCAATGAGCTCACCGTTTGCGGCACTCTCATACTGTTTGAGGTTCCTGGACCCGGGAAAACCGGCTCCATCTGGATTTCTGAGGAATCCAAGGGACGCTGAGGCCAGAATAGACTCGGCCACATAGACCAACAAAAGAGATACAAGGATCTCGTTTGTATTAAAGCGCGTCTTTAAAATGCCGGGGATCATAGCCCAAAGAAAACCGCCAAAAGCACCCGTGACGATCATTAGCGGAAAGACTAGCCAGCGTGCCTCCATCGGGTAAAACGCCAGTGCAACCGCAGCGCCAAAAATTGCGCCCATGATGTACTGACCCTCAGCGCCAATGTTCCAAATTCCAGCCTTGAACCCAAGCGACAAACCAATCGCGATCGGGATCAATGGGCCTGCTTTTACAAGCAACTGTCCGCGATAGTAGAACGCAAACTCCCCGAATATCGGATCCCAGAAAATTGTTCGAATGGCGACGATTGGGTCCTTACCTAAAAACGCAAACAGTGCACCGCCAGCGATCATGGTGGCGATAACAGCAACGACTGGTGTGAAGTACGCCCATGCCTGCGAAGGCGTTGGTCTTTTCTCTAACCTGATCATGTATCCTGACCCGCGTGCTGGATTTCGGCCACTTCCATGCCATGCGCTCCACCCATCAAAAGACCGATCTCTTCGATGGTCAGACCCTGTGCTGGCCGCGGTGTACTCAAACGCCCTTCATTCAGTGCTGCGAAACGGTTTGAGATCTCCATCAACTCATCCAAATCCTGGCTTATACAGACGACCGCTGCTCCCTCTGATGCCAGATCCAAAATTGCTTGCCGGATCGAAGCCGCAGCGCTCGCATCAACACCCCAAGTTGGCTGATTAACGACGAGAACTTCTGGCTTCTGCATGATCTCCCGACCGATCACGAACTTCTGCAAATTACCGCCAGACAGTGACCGGGCAGCGTTTCCTGATCCCGGAGTACGCACATCGAATGTGCGGATCACAGCCTCCGAAAATGACTTGGCCTTGTGCCAATCAACAAATCCGCCTGTGACCATGTTCATCCGAACCGATGCAGACAACGCCGCGTTCTCGACCAGGTTCATATCCGGTGCCGCTGCATGACCAAGCCGTTCTTCTGGTGCAGCCAGAATGCCAATCCTTCTGCGGTCGTTTGGCCCAAGGTGCCCGATCGAAGTTCCCTTGTACCGCACCGCGTCGTTCGGTGCTAAGCTTTCACCAGACAAGGCGGCCAGAAGCTCATCTTGCCCATTTCCTGCGACGCCGCCGATACCTAAGACTTCACCCGAACGAACTTCGAACGATACGTCCTTCAACGAAGTCCCAAACGGATTGGAAGACGCAATGGATAAGCCGGTCAACGTCAGCGCGACCTCGCCAAGATCGTGACGTGCGGCAGCAGGAGTTTTGAGCTCTGTGCCAACCATCATTTCCGCCAGCTCGCGCGCCGATTTCTCGCGCGGATCACACGACGCAACGACTTTTCCAAGCCGAAGAATTGTCGCTCCATCACAAAGAGCGCGTATCTCCTCGAGTTTGTGGCTAATATATAGGATCGAGGTGCCTTCCGCCTGTAGTTTTCGAAGTGTTTGGAACAGGATGTCGACCTCTTGCGGCGTCAGCACACTTGTCGGCTCATCCATGATCAACAGTTTCGGATCCTGAAGAAGGCACCGGATAATTTCGACACGCTGTCTCTCACCCGCCGACAAATCGCCCACCAAGCGTGCGGGGTCTAAAGGCAATCCGTAGGTTTCGCTCACAGTCTTGATGCTGCTCGCAAGTTCACGCATCGGGGGCGGCTCTTCCATTCCCAACGCAACATTCTCAGCAACAGTCAGAGCTTCGAACAGCGAGAAGTGCTGGAAAACCATTGCAACGCCAGTGGAACGTGCTTGATGCGGACTTGTTGGGGCGTAACTCTCGCCACCAAAATTCATGCGTCCCGTGTCGGGTTTCACCAGCCCATAGACCATTTTCACCAGAGTGGACTTACCGGCACCATTCTCGCCTAACAGCGCGTGAACCTCGCCTTTCCCGACGGAAAAGGAAATGTCATCATTGGCAACAACACCTGGATAGGCTTTGCGAAGCCCAACAACCTCAAGCAGCGCACTCACGCGCGAATTCCAATTTGCATCTCATCCCCCTGACCCCGACGCAGTATGTCGTTTGCAACGCCAATAGCAATCGACTGAGGGTCCTTTCCGAGTCTGGTATCGCCAATCGGACATTGGATGCGATCAACTTGTTCAGCCGAATGGCCCAAATTCCGCAACCGTGATCTGAAACGTGCCTTTTTGGTGGCGGACCCAATCAGCCCTAAGCGGCCGAACCCCTGTTGAAGAAGCCTGTTGCAAATCTCAAGATCGAACGCATGGCTGAATGTCAAAACTAGATGCTCCGCAAAAGCTGGTGCGTATCTAACCAGATCAGGTAAGTTCTCTGCCGTCAGCGGCAGCACGCATGCTGGAATGTCTTCGGGATAACGGTCCATACCTGTGTCTGCCCAAACTATCTTGAGGTCAGGCATAGGAGATAAAATGGACGTGATGGCGCGCCCAACATGACCAGCCCCCCAAATCCAGATCTCCCGAGATGGTTGGGAAACTTTTTCGACCATCCAGCCTGCAACAACGCCTGGACCAGCAAAATTTCCCTGAGACCGAAACCGCGACTTCAACCTTCTGATCTCCAAAGGCTCTACATCGGATGCTCCCGGTAGGGGCCGAGCGACCAAATCAGACCCAACTCCAGAAAGCCGCATCTCATCCCACACTTCGGTCAAAAGAGAGACTGACCCTCCGCAGCATTGCCCCATCGATGGACCCAAAGCATGAGTCTGGAATCCATCTTTTCGCTCTTCCAGCGATTCCCGCGCCGTCCTAATCGCCTGAAATTCAAGTGCTCCGCCCCCAATCGTGCCCGTGACACTATTGGACGTGACCAGCATCGACGGA
>CAYPVG010000305.1:0-5510 GCA_964414085.1 uncultured Boseongicola sp.
TGCTTGAGCGATCAGGATCGCGCGGTGCGTTTGATCATGACGCGGATGCCGGAAACCGGGCAGGGCAATCTGTTGCACGCCAAGGCGCATCGAGAGGTCGTTCGCAAGTTCGGGCGGTTCCCCAACCGGAACGAGGCCTTGTCGCGAGAAACGCCCGAGGCGGAAGCTGTTTTCCTTGAAGAAGGTGGCTACGGCGCGACGGTTGAAGCGCTGAAAGCTGCTGTAGCGGCCTGAATCACGCGAAAGAGCCTTGCGCCAGACGGGTAGCGGGGCTTCCTATGTGGCAACGCCGCGCAGGTGACATTGCGCGCGATCTGTGGCAGATAGTTTAACGTAAAACAATCTCGCCGCAGGAGGATGGCAATGGCTGCAAAGACTTTTGACGTGGTGGTGATCGGGGCTGGTCCTGGTGGATATGTCGCTGCGATCCGTGCGAGCCAGCTGGGTTTGAAAACTGCAATCGTCGAGCGTGAGCACATGGGCGGCATCTGCCTCAACTGGGGCTGTATCCCGACAAAAGCGATGCTCCGGTCATCTGAAGTGTTCCACCTTATGCACCGCGCCAAGGAATTTGGTCTTAAGGCAGATGGCATTGATTACGATCTTGATGCGGTTGTGAAGCGGTCGCGGGGTGTGGCCAAGCAACTGAATGGCGGCGTTGGCCACCTCATGAAGAAGAACAAGGTCGAAGTCGTAATGGGTGAAGCGACTTTGCCTGCGAAGGGCAAGGTCAGCGTCAAGACCGAGAAGGGCACCGAAGAGCTTCAGGCCAAGAGCATTATTCTGGCGACAGGCGCCCGCGCACGTGAATTGCCGGGGCTCGAAGCTGACGGTGATTTGGTCTGGACTTACAAGCACGCACTTCAGCCGCCGCGGATGCCGAAGAAGCTGTTGGTGATTGGTTCTGGAGCGATCGGAATAGAATTCGCGAGCTTCTACAACACGCTGGGTGCTGACACGACCGTCGTCGAAGTGATGGACCGCGTACTGCCTGTAGAGGATGCCGAAATTTCCGCGTTCGCTAAGAAGGCCTTTGTGAAGCAGGGCATGAAGATCATGGAGAAAGCCATGGTCAAACAGCTTGATCGCGGCAAGGGCAAGGTGACCGCGCATATCGAAACCGGCGGCAAAGTCGAGAAAATGGACTTTGATACAGTCATCTCGGCTGTGGGCATTGTGGGCAACGTTGAAGGGCTTGGCCTTGAGGCGCTTGGCGTGAAGATCGACCGGACTCACGTAGTGACGGATGAATACTGCCGCACCGGTGTCGATGGGCTTTATGCGATTGGCGACATCGCCGGTGCCCCTTGGTTGGCGCACAAGGCGAGCCACGAAGGAGTGATGGTTGCCGAGCTGATTGCCGGTAAGAACAAAGTGCATCCGGTGAAGCCGGAATCGATTGCTGGTTGTACGTATTGTCATCCGCAGGTGGCGTCGGTTGGGTACACCGAAGCGAAGGCAAAAGAGCTTGGCTACAAGGTTAAGGTCGGCCGCTTCCCATTCATCGGCAACGGCAAGGCGATTGCTTTGGGTGAGCCTGAGGGCATGGTGAAGACTGTATTCGATGAGAAGACTGGTGAATTGCTCGGCGCGCATATGGTTGGTGCAGAAGTCACCGAGTTGATCCAGGGCTATGTTGTTGGACGTCAACTGGAGACGACGGAAGAGGACCTGATGGAAACCGTCTTCCCGCACCCAACGCTGTCCGAGATGATGCACGAGAGCGTGTTGGACGCCTATGATCGGGTGATCCACATCTGATGAAGAACGGCACGAACGTGCTTTGGCGCCGGCTCCTGCTTGGGGCCGGCGTTGTTGTTTGTGGTGGTGCCTACGCAATTGCGTTGATCGGAACCCAAGGTTTGTTCGGAACGACGCCCGACGGGTTGGCCGCAGTTTTTCTGATATTTGTAGGTTTACCCTGGAGCCTTTTGGCGACGCCGATTGCCCTTATGGAGTTGCCGGTCCTTTTCGGACAGATCGTTATTGTGGCGGCTCCTTTGATCAATCTTTTCATTCTTTGGAAGCTTTGTTTTCGCGGTACCTGACAGACCTTGACCTGATGTCTGTGTCTGCGAGAACAGGCCGATGCGGACAGACTGGCGACTGATTGGACTCTTGTACCTTGTGGGGCTTTTCGCTGCCGGTCAGTTCGCAAAAATTGCGCTCACTCTTGACGCACTCGCCGCGGAATACCCAGGCTCGCCAATTCCTTATGCGGTTTCCGCCGTGTCCTTGGCCGGAATACTGTTCGGAGTTACGGCGGGCATGGTTGTTGCGCGGTTCGGCACACGACGTGTTTTGTTGGCGGCTTTATTTGCCGCATCGCTTTTATCGGTCGCCCAGAGCTGGCTGCCAGGATTTTCGACCTTCATGACATTGCGTGTTGTCGAAGGGCTTTGCCACTTGGCGATCGTAGTGGCGTCACCCACGTTGATGGCAGCGGTGTCTGAGGACAAAGACGTCCCGATCGCCATGGGGCTTTGGGGCACGTTCTTTGGTGTTGGTTTTGCCGCCGCCGCGGCGGTCATACCGTTGTTCGACGGCGCCTCGGGAGTGTATTTCGCACATGGTGTATTCGGATTTATTCTACTGAACCTGCTTTGGCCGTTGGTGCCGCGTGGCCATGACCCTGTGCCATGGGACGGGCAGATCATTGCCAAGCATCTTGCAATCTATTCTTCGCCACGGCTGGTGGCACCGGCGCTTAGCTTTCTTTGGCACACGGTGATGTTTCTTGGTTTGCTGACGTTCTACCCGAACTTTCTTGGAGCATGGACGGCACCAATCTTGCCGATTCTGGCGCTCGTAGGCACCTTTGGTGCCGGGTGGCTGGCGCGGTGGTTCTTGCCAAGAGACATTCTTCTGGTTGGATTTGGTGCGTCCATTGTTCTTCTTGGAATTGGACTGTTAGTACCGGACTCCTTGCGGGTTTGGGTTGTTATGGCAGCGATGATCGTCATCGGTCTGGTGCCGGGTGCGTCTTTTGCGAACGTCCCTGCACTTAATCCCGACGGTGCAGACAGGGCACGGGCCAATGGTGCGATCGCGCAACTTGG
Organism: uncultured Boseongicola sp.; assembly: GCA_964414085.1. GTDB lineage: Bacteria > Pseudomonadota > Alphaproteobacteria > Rhodobacterales > Rhodobacteraceae > Boseongicola. The sequence goes on from CAYPVG010000305.1 coordinate 3,060, forward strand.
CAATATTGGAACGGCCACTTCGGTTCCTTTGTTTGCTGTGGTTTTGACTTATGGGTTTGCCGGGCTCACGGTCGCGGGCATGGTGATTTCGCTATTCGGCGCATTGCTGGTCTGGCTTATCCACAAGAGAATTGCGAAATCCGCGTGACGCGGCATTAATGTTCCTGTAATGTTCTTATTGTCGCCATTGAGGTTTGCGGGCGGGCCGCTATCTCTTTCTTGGTGGTGAGAAGGTGCGAAATGGCCGAACTGAAAAACATCGAAGTCCGCGGGGCGCGGGAGCACAATCTGAAGAATATCGACGTCGATATTCCGAGAGATCAGCTTGTGGTCATCACGGGCCTGTCCGGTTCGGGCAAGTCGTCTCTTGCCTTCGATACGATTTATGCGGAAGGCCAGCGGCGCTATGTCGAGAGCCTGTCGGCATATGCACGCCAGTTCCTAGACATGATGGAAAAGCCTGACGTCGATCACATTTCCGGTCTGTCGCCTGCAATTTCCATTGAACAGAAAACCACATCGAAAAACCCACGATCGACCGTGGGCACCGTGACCGAGATATACGACTACATGCGCTTGCTGTTTGCGCGCGCAGGGACGCCGTATTCCCCGGCCACGGGCCTACCCATCGAAGCCCAGCAAGTGCAGGACATGGTTGATCGGGTAATGGCAATGGAAGAAGGCACACGTGCCTTTCTTCTTGCGCCAATTGTGAGAGACCGTAAGGGCGAGTATCGCAAGGAATTCCTAGAACTTCGTAAACAGGGCTTCCAACGCGTGAAGGTTGACGGCCAATTTTACGAGCTGGATGAGCCGCCAACGTTGGACAAGAAATACCGTCACGACATTGACGTGGTGGTGGATAGGATTGTGGTCCGCGAGGGTCTTGAGACGCGACTTGCGGATTCGTTCCGCACGGCGCTCGACCTCGCCGATGGGATCGCAATTCTAGAGACCGCTGTGGGTGAAGATGAAGACCCGGAACGCATCACTTTTTCGGAGAACTTTGCTTGCCCTGTCAGTGGGTTCACTATCCCCGAAATTGAGCCGCGGCTGTTTTCGTTCAACGCACCGTTTGGCGCTTGTCCGTCGTGTGACGGCTTGGGCGTTGAACTGTTCTTCGATGAACGCTTGGTGGTGCCGGATCAGAATCTGAAGATTTATGACGGAGCCCTGGCTCCCTGGCGGAAGGGCAAGAGTCCATATTTTCTGCAGACGATCGAGGCGATCGCCAAGCACTACGAGTTTGACCGAGATACCAAGTGGAAGGACCTGCCTGAATACGTTCAGCAAGTCTTCCTTTATGGGTCTGGCAAGGAAGAGATCAACTTCCGCTATGACGAAGGCGGTCGCGTTTATCAGGTTTCTCGGCCTTTTGAAGGCGTCATTCCGAATATGGAGCGACGGTACCGCGAGACGGATTCCAATTGGATTCGGGAAGAGTTTGAGCGGTATCAGAACAACCGCTCCTGCGGCACGTGCGAGGGGTATCGGCTGCGCCCTGAAGCGTTGGCGGTCAAGATTGGTGGTTTGCATATTGGTCAACTTGTGCAGATGTCGATCAAGGAGGCTTTGGCGTGGATTGACGAGGCTCCGGAGCATCTCACGGCTCAGAAGAACGAGATTGCCCATGCGATCCTGAAAGAGATCCGGGAACGGCTTGGATTCCTGAATAACGTAGGCCTTGATTATCTGACACTATCGCGGAATGCCGGCACCCTATCGGGTGGTGAGAGCCAACGGATTAGGCTCGCCAGTCAGATCGGGAGCGGCTTGCAGGGGGTGCTGTATGTGCTTGATGAGCCGTCAATTGGTTTGCACCAGCGTGACAACGACCGTTTGCTGACGACGCTGAAAAACCTTCGGGATCAAGGCAATACAGTGATCGTGGTCGAACACGATGAAGAGGCGATCCGCGAGGCGGACTACGTCTTTGATATTGGGCCCGGGGCTGGTGTGCACGGTGGAGCTGTTGTGGCCCATGGGACGCCAGCGAAGGTGATGGCGAACAAAAAGAGCATCACGGGCGATTACCTTGCCGGTCGGCGAGAGATCGCGGTGCCGACGGAACGGCGTGAGGGTAACAAGAAGGTCGTTCAGGTCGTGAACGCGACGGGGAACAACCTGAAGGATGTCACGGCCGAGTTTCCGTTGGGCAAGTTTGTCTGCGTCACTGGGGTGTCCGGCGGCGGGAAGTCGACGCTGACGATTGAGACTTTGTTCAAAACAGCGTCCATGCGGCTGAATGGGGCACGTCAGACACCTGCGCCTTGCGAGACGATCAAAGGGCTGGAGCATCTGGATAAGGTGATCGACATCGATCAGCGCCCGATTGGTCGGACGCCTCGTTCGAACCCGGCGACCTATACCGGGGCCTTTACGCCTATTCGCGACTGGTTCGCGGGGCTGCCAGAGGCGAAGGCGCGCGGATATAAGCCTGGGCGGTTCTCG
>CAYPVG010000306.1:0-10589 GCA_964414085.1 uncultured Boseongicola sp.
GCCGAAGAGAAAGAACCGCTTTGGTTTTCGACATGGGCGGGGATTTGTGTAGAGGCTGAACTGCCAGAAACGGGTGACGCCAAGCCGTTTGATTTCCTTGGTGTGCCACTCTTCGCTTTGCGCGGCCGCGACGGTCAGATCAGGGTCTTTCAGAATATCTGCCGCCATCGCGGCATGATCCTTGTGACCGAGCCGCGCAAGATTGAAGGCGCGATCCGCTGTCCATATCATTCCTGGTGCTACAGCCATGAGGGCAAGCTTGTCGCGACGCCACATGTCGGCGGGCCGGGACAGAACTCGCATCCGGACATGAAGCGCGAGAACCTCGGGCTCCTTGAGGTGCGAAGCCACGTCTGGATGGGCGTTGTGTTTGTCAATCTGTCCGGAGATGCGGCTCCATTTGAAGAGGTCCATGCAGACCTGATCGAACGATGGGCAGAGTTTGACAAGCCGCTCTACCACGGTGGCCAATACGGCAAGCTCTATCTGGAATGCCGGACGAATTGGAAGTTGGCGGTCGAAAACTACTGCGAGAGTTATCATTTGCCGTGGGTTCATCCGGGACTAAACAGCTATTCCCGGTTGGAAGATCACTACAACATCATTGAGGATGGGAAGTTCGCGGGGCAGGGCACGCACGTGTACCGTCAAATCGAAGGTGACAATGGCGAAAAGTTCCCAGACTTCGACGGTCTTTCCGAGAAGTGGGATCAAGCTGGCGAGTATCTGACGCTACGACCCAATGTCCTGATGGGTGTTCAGCGCGACCACGTGTTTGCGATCATTCTCGAGCCCTGCGGTGCGACGATGACGAAGGAGCATATCCATTTGTTTTATGCGCACCCTGATACCTCAGCAGATCTGCGAAAGAAGAACGCCGATCTTTGGGAGGTTGTCTTTGTTGAAGACATTGGCGTTGTTGAAGGTATGCAATCCGCGCGTGGTGCGACCGGGTTCGATGGTGGACGTTTCTCTCCGGCTATGGACGAGCCCACGCATGAGTTTCACCGATGGGTCGCCAACAGAATGATGGATGCCAAGGATATGGCCGCTGAATGAGTGCGGTCGACTGGGACGCACTTGAAGCCTTGCTTTTGGAAGCGCACGCTCGAGATGATCGGTTGTCTTTGATTGGGCACTATGATCGTGCTTCGCGGGCGGCCGCGACCGAAGGCGATTTAGATCGCGCAGCTTTCTTTGCCACTTACGCATGGATATACGCGCTGGAGCTTGGCGACGGACGAGCTGCGGATTTGCGTGCGCGCTTGCGTGGTTGGGGCAAAATTGACTTGGAGGACACGTGAAGGATCAAGCGCGAGTGGTGGTTATCGGCGGCGGCGTCGTCGGGTGTTCTGTCTTGTACCATCTTACAAAGCTCGGATGGACAGACGTCATGTTGATCGAGCGGTCTGAACTCACGAGCGGATCAACGTGGCATGCAGCCGGTGGCTTCCACACCCTGAACGGCGACACCAATATGGCGGCGCTCCAAGGGTACACCATCCGTCTTTACAAAGAACTGGAAGAGCTGACCGGGCAAAGCTGCGGTTTGCACCATGTTGGTGGGATCACGCTGGCCGACACGCCAGAGCGTTTGGACATGTTGAAGGCCGAGCGCGCCAAGCATCGTTATATGGGGCTTGAAACGGAAATACTTTCTCCGAGTGAAATCAAAGAGATCGCAGAGCTTGTAAATGTCGATGGGGTTCTTGGCGGTCTCTATGATCCTTTGGATGGCCACCTGGACCCTTCGGGAACCACGCACGCTTATGCGCGCGCGGCCAAGATGGCCGGTGCGGAGATTGTGACGCAGACGCGGGTCCTTGAAACCCGCCAGTGCGCGGACGGGTGTTGGAATGTCGTGACTGAGCACGGAACCGTTGTTGCAGAGCATATTGTGAATGCGGGCGGGCTCTGGGCGCGAGAAGTCGGCGCGATGGCGGGCGTATACCTGCCGCTGATGCCCATGGCGCACCAGTATCTGGTCACCGAGGATATCCCAGAAATTTACGAGCGGGGCCGAGAGTTTCCCCATGTCATGGACCCGGGCGGGGAAAGCTACCTCCGCCAGGAGGGTCGGGGCCTATGCATCGGGTTTTATGAGCAGAAATGCGAGCCCTGGGCCGTTGATGGTACGCCTTGGGACTTTGGCCACGAACTCTTGAATGACGCCTTTGAAAAAATTGAGGATAGTGTGTCCTTCGCCTATCGCCGGTTCCCGGTTCTGGAGCGCGCGGGTGTAAAACGTGTCATCCACGGCCCGTTCACTTTCGCGCCGGACGGAAATCCGCTGGTTGGCCCAGTGCCGGGGCTTCGGAACTACTGGGTGGCCTGTGCTGTGATGGCGGGCTTCAGTCAGGGCGGAGGTGTGGGCCTGAGTCTTGCGCAATGGATGGTTGAAGGCGAATGCGAAAGAGACCCGCGCGCGATGGATGTGTCCCGTTTTGGGACGTGGACAACACCGGGATATACTTTGCAGAAAGTCGTCGAGAACTATCAGCGGCGTTTCTCGGTCACCTATCCCAATGAGGAATTACCTGCCGCGCGCCCGTTTCGGCGAACACCCATGTACGACACATGGGACCAGATGGGTGCCGTATTTGGAGCGGCCTATGGTTTGGAAGTTCCCAACTACTTTGCTTTGCCCGGTGAACCTCGACTGGAGACGCCAAGTTTCCGACGCTCCAACGCTTGGGAGGCGACGCGCCAGGAAGTGGAGGCGGTGCGTAGCTCTGTCGGTATCAACGAGGTTCATAACTTCAGCAAGTTCGACGTAACCGGAGCCGGCGCGCGCGATTGGTTGGATTGGATCATGGCGGGCCGCATTCCGAAACCCGGTCGCCTAAGCCTTAGCCCGATGCTTTCACCGAAAGGGCGGCTCATCGGCGACTTTACTGTGGCGTGCCTGACTGACGAGCACTTCGTTCTCACGGCCAGTTACGGAAGTCAGGACTATCATATGCGATGGTTTGAAGACCATTTGCGGGAAGGCGTTGCTATCAGAAACATTTCGGACGAGGTTTCTGGGTTTCAGATAGCAGGGCCGAAGGCGCGCGATGTTTTGGCGGCCGCATCTGGCCAGGATGTATCAAATGACGCGATGCGTTTTCTTGATGTCCGCTTAATGAATATCGGTTTTGCAAACTGCCGGGTGCAGCGTGTGAGTTACACCGGCGATCTTGGGTATGAAATTTACTGCGACCTTTCGAGCGTGCGGCACCTTTTCGACGTGCTGTGGGACGCGGGAAAACCCTATGGCATGCGACCATTTGGCATGCGTGCGATGATGTCATTGCGATTGGATAGGTTTTTTGGCTCGTGGCAGCGCGAGTTTTCACCGGACTACACGGCGGCTGAAACGGGACTTGATCGATTTATTCATTTCAAGAAAAACTCCGATTTTATCGGCCGAGCGCAAGCGGAGCTCGAACAGAGCAATCCTCCGTCCAGATTGCTGTGCGCTTTTCAAGTCGATGCTGATGATGCCGACGTCTTCGGCTATGAGCCAATTTGGCACGGAAGCACGGTGGTTGGGTTCTGTACGTCAGGGGGATACTCGCACTGGATCAAGGCATCCATCGCCTTCGGATTTTTGCCGAGGGACATGCTTTCAGAAACTACGAATCTCGAGATCGAGATATTGGGAGAACGACGCCCCGCCAGACGTTTGATGGCACCGGTGTTCGATCCCGAAGGACTCCGGATGCGAGGCTAAAAGTCGCCCGGCTCAAAAATCCTCCCAATCGTCGTCGTCATCCTCCAATGCGAGGTTTCCCGCGGTTTTGTAACCAGTGCAGTGCGACCCCACAGTACGCAACGCTTCTTGAGATGTCAGGGATTCTTGCGAGTCCTTCGAAGAAATTGAACGAAAGGCGCGATCGTTGTCCTTATTGGCGGCACCACTCGTACGGAAGCTCGATGTCGTGACGACCAGAGCGTTGGCTTCAGACGAGAGGGTATGAGTGGCAGCCGTGGTTTCCTCGAACATCGCCACATGTTGTTGGGTGACTTGATCGAGTTGGCTTATCGCAGTGTTGATTTCTTCTAGCCCTGTTGATTGTTCTCGCGCCGACGCAGCAATTCCGGTGACGTGGTTCTCGATATCGCCTACGGACGTCACGATTTCGGTCAAGGCATTACCGGCCTTATCGACAAGCTCGACACCACGTTTCACTTGAGAGCCGGAAGTGGAGATTAGCGTGTTAATCTCACGAGCAGCGTCACTGGAGCGCTGCGCAAGTGCTCGCACTTCGGATGCAACAACAGCAAAGCCACGACCTGCGTCGCCAGCGCGCGCCGCCTCGACACCTGCATTCAAAGCAAGGAGGTTTGTTTGAAAAGCGATGTCGTCGATGACCGAAATTATGCGAGATATTTGATCGGATGAGCTTGCGATTTCACTCATGGCGTCAACCGCTTCGCGAACTACAGTGCCGGAAGCTTCCGCATTTTTGCGCGCGTCGGTGACGACATCACTGGCCTTGCTGGCCCCATCTGCAGCGGAAGCGACAGAGGCTGTAATTTCGGTCAGGGCGGCGGCAAATTCCTCCAATGTTGCGGCTTGTTGCTCTGTCCGTCGCGACAGATCGTCTGCTGCTGATGATATATTGCCAGCCTCGCCAAGTATGGCCCCGGAGTTATCCAAAACCAGCTTCAGCGCCGAGTCCAAAGCGTTCACCGAGGCGTTGAAATGGTTCCTTAGTGACTCGTAGTCGTCGGCGAATGCGCTGTTCAATCGAACGGTCAAGTCGCCCTCGGCAAGGGAGGTCAGAGAGGTGCTCAAGCTTTCTACAACCTGCTTTTGAGCGAGTTCTTTTGCCTCTGCTTGTTCCTTGGCCAGCTTCTTTGCGTGTTCAGCCTCAGTGATGTCATTGCCCATGAATACCATGCCAACAGTGTTGTTTGCGCGGTCTCTGATTGGTGCGATGCTGCCCGATGCGACGCAGATCTGGCCGTTAAAGGTTACTGTGAACTTGTCAAAAATGCTTTCTTCCATTGCATGAGATGAAAATGAGTGGGTCTCTGCCTCAATGAACGACGAGAGAGCCAGTGTCCCTATTTCACCTTCTAGTCCAGGAAGCTTGGATCGCATGGTTTCGCCCACACCGATCAGGATGCCGTTCTCGTCAAAATCTGCGGTCAGCTGACCGTCTTCTAATGCATTCAAAACAGCCTGGTTGCGTCTTGAGGCCGTCACATCGCTCCACTCGAAAATGAAACCAATCGCGCTCCCGTCGCTGCCTTTGACGGCGTTTACGTCAACTTGAAAGACACTTGTTCCAAAGCGCAGCTCGGTAGCAAACGCATCTTTGGCGCCGCTGTTTCGCACCACGACCTCGTCAAAACCGTGAATAGAATCTGTGAGAGTCTGGCCGAAGAGATCGTCTGGCGAGGTACTCTTGTTCACCAAAAGATGGTCCGCCGCGTTTTTGATGAACTGAAGGAACGCCGGGTTTGCATGTGTGATGGTGTATTCGGACGTCGTCATCACGAGAGCAGCTGATGAACCGAGAAAACCAGCGCTTTGAAACTTTGCGTCCCGCGTTTGCGCCTCAGCTTGCCCAAGCTGCAGTCTCAACGCATCCAGCTCGCTTGCCAGAAGTCCTAGCTCGTCTCGGCGGCCTTGCCCTTTGACGCCGCTTTCCAGATCACCGGCAGCCATATCTGATGTTCGGCGCGCGATAGCGGCGACAGGGGATGCGACGGAAAACTTAAAGAACAATCCCGATGCTGCCAGGGCAGCGACAAACACCATTCCTGCCGTCCAGAGTTTGGCCATGCGCGCGGATGACAAGGACGCCAACGCTGCATCATTGGTCCAACGGATTGCCAATGCCCCCATTGCACCACCATCTGCCGATTGCCCGATCGGCATGGCGACCCAGAGCTGATCGCCGGTCCGCTCCAATTGACCAGTAAGTTTTGACGTTGTGGCTAATGTGCTGAGATTCTCGCTGGGTGGTAAGCCAACCTGCGAAACCACGTCTCCCTTCGCGTTCACAACCAGAATGGTTTCAATTTTTTCAGAATGGTCGTCGATCAGATTTTGAAGCACACCATCAACGATATCTACTTTGCCGAACCGAACAGCGCCTTCAAGCTGGGTGGCCGTCAGTTTGGTTACGTCATGAGCAAGTTTCACGAGACCTTCGTGCGAAACAGCTCTGACCGTTTGGTCTGCCTTTGTCGTTAGAACGCCCGCAACCAGGAGAGTGGCCGCCGCGACAATAGTGAGGCTTTTGAATAGGATAGAGACTCGTACCTTAGAGACTTTCGGCGGTTTTGTTTGAGCGTTCATATTGACCATCCGCAGCTTACATGAGGCTTTCTGCATCGACACCGACAGTCACTGCACCGATGGCGGAGCCCGTTGTAGGATCAACCAGCGTAAACGAAACCTGTGCCTGATACCGCTGCGTGCTGTCGTCGAATTCAATCTCCGAAATGTGGAAGCCATCCGGGCCAGCACCGTAAGTTTCGCTGTGCTTCGCCTCGTCCCCTTGCCAATAGTCTGACGTCATATCGCTGGCGGCCACATTCAGGCCTTGGGCGTCCATAATGAACACTTCCGTAATGGCGGCACCGGACCCCGAAACCTGATCGCGCAAAAAGGCGGCTGCGGTGTTTTCAAGAACGGGTGTGATCGTTGGCGTGTTGGCCGCGCCTACCTCGGCACGCCAAGCTTGGTCCAACGCATCGATTTGGGCTTGAGTGTAGGCCGCAGTCTGAGCGTTTTGCGCATTAACCGCATCAACAAGCACCTGCGCGCCTGCCCATTTCGAGATCTCGGTTTCGAAATACTGTTGAGCTGCGGTTTCAAAGTCTTGTGCCGCTGCTTCGGTTGCGAGCAGGGCGGAGAGCGTCACACTTAAGAGACGAAGTTTCATGGATGCGGTCCTTTCATATCACTGGGAACACGTTGGTTCGGTTGCGATATGGCAGAACTCTTTCGAGGCCCTTAATCGGCGGGCTTGTTCGCTAAAATACGAAGTGTTTTCTTTTGGAGAAACGCGGCCGGTTCAAGCGAGGGTCAGGTTCGCGTGGCGGTTCACGTCCTTGTAGAGCAAATAGCGGAAAGGACCGGGGCCCGAGGCATAACATGCCTGAGGACAAAAGGCGCGCAGCCACATGAAGTCGCCAGCTTCGACCTCGACCCAGTCCTGGTTCAATTTATAAGACGCTTTGCCCTGAAGTACGTAAATGCCGTGTTCCATGACATGCGTTTCTTCAAACGGGATCACCCCGCCCGGTGCAAAGGTGACGATATTGACGTGCATGTCGTGGCGCAGATCTTCCGGGTCAACGAAACGCGTTGTGGCCCAAGCATCATTTGTGTCAGGCATCGAAATTGGGGCCACGTCGCTATCGTTCGTAAAAAAGGCGTCGGGTGCTTCAATCCCGTCAACGTAGGCATAGCGCTTTCTAATCCAAACAAACGTGGCAGGGTGGTCGGCGGCGTTTTTCAAAGTCCATGACTTTCCGGGCGGAAGATAGGCATATCCGCCTTCTGTCATCGCGTGTGTGGAACCACCGTGTGTGACGTTGATCTTGCCAGAGAGCACAAAGATGACCGCCTCGCCATCGACGTCAGGTTCCGGCGCATCCGATCCTCCCCCCGGCGTGACTTCGACGATCAACTGCGCGAAGGTTTCGGCAAATCCTGTCAGCGGGCGAGCGAGGACCCAGGCGCGCGTGCCAGTCCAGTTTGGAAGCATACTCGTCACGATATCCCGCATCACACCACTCGGAATGACCGCATAGGCGTCCGTGAACACGGCGCGCCCAGTCATGACGTCAGATTGCGCGGGAAGACCGCCGGGCGGAGTGGCGTAGATATTCTTAGGCATGGGTATCACTTCGAATTGTCTTTGCGGCCCAAAGTGTTCCGCACTCAGACGTCTTATCAGATCAGGAAACCTCTCGCCAGACAGCGCGTGTCTTGACGCGCGGAGCATGCACGCCGATACCGGGACGCGATTTATGGGGCAGGGACCAATATGAGCGACACGCCAGCTATTGCTGTTGTAGGAGCCGGGCTGATCGGGCGAACGCATGTCGAGGTTGTCTCTCGATGCGCGAGGCTGTCTGCGGTTGTTGATCCGTCGCCCGAGGCCGAAAGCGTGGCGCGCGCTGCGGACGTGCCTTGGTATTCAGACCTCGAGACTTTCCTTGCGATGGAACGTGCGGATGGGATTGTTTTGGCGACGCCAAACCAGCTGCATGTCGAGCAGGGCCTCGCCTGTGTGGAAGCTGGTGTTCCCATGCTGATCGAAAAACCCATCTCGAACGATGTCGCGTCGGCTGAGAAGCTTGTGAAGGCAGCAGAGGCCAAGGGCGTCGACATTCTTGTCGGCCACCATCGTCGACACAATCCTCTGGTCGCAGCCGCCAAGGGCGTGATCGCCTCAGGTCGCCTGGGGGATGTTATTGCCGCGACTGGGCAGTTTTGGCTGTATAAACCGGACGACTACTTTGAGCCAAGCTGGCGACGCTCTCCGGGTGCCGGGCCGGTTTTCATAAATCTCATTCACGACATTGATCTGATGCGTCACTTCTGCGGAGATGTTGAGTATGTGCAAGCGCTGGAAAGCCGGAATGCGCGTGGGTTTGATGTGGAAGACACAACGGCTGTCCTTATTCGCTTTACCAATGGTGCTCTTGGGACGGTGTCGGTCTCAGATACGGTGTCAGCGCCTTGGAGTTGGGAATTCACAAGTGCAGAGAACCCGATCTACCCCAACGTTCAGACAAGTTGTTATCGCATTGGCGGCACACACGGCTCTTTGTCAGTACCCGACCTGACGCTTTGGCGGCATGATGACACGCGCAGCTGGTGGGAGCCCATTTCCGGAGAGACTGTGCCTTTTGAAATTGCCCCGCCATTGGAGCGACAGTTGGATGACTTTATTGCCGTCATTCGTGGAGAGAAATCGCCCTTGGTGTCAGGGCGGGAAGGGTTGGAGAGCCTGCGAGTGATCGAAGCGATCAAGTTGGCTGCGTCAACGGAGCAGGGTGTTGCGATTGACACGATGGGAAGGGGTGAGCCTTGAACGCGGTCTATACACCCGAGCTGCTGATTGCCTTCGCTGTCGGTCTGTTGGCGACCGGCGCCATCGCTGGTGTGTTGGCCGGTCTGTTGGGCGTTGGCGGAGGTATCGTCATTGTCCCGGTGCTGTTCTGGTTGGCGGGGTTTCTTGGCCTATCGCCAGAGATTGCCATGCCGATGGCCGTTGGCACGTCACTGGCGACGATTATCCCGACGTCAATCTCGTCGGCGAGGTCGCACCACAAACGCGGCGGTGTCGACACGGAGCTATTTAAGGCGTGGTCTCCGGGCATTTTCATTGGGGCGTTGGTTGGGGGTGCTCTGGCCAGCTACGTGTCCGGAACGTTTTTGACGGCTCTTTTTGGAGTGATAGCGCTGCTTGTCTCTATCAACCTGGCTATTCCCAAGGATTTGGTTGTTGCCGAAAGCTTGCCTGATGGGGTCGCGTCCCGCGCGACGATACCAACGGGAATAGGCTTGTTCTCGTCGCTTATGGGTATCGGCGGTGGAACTTTGTCCGTCCCCACGCTCACCGCTTTTTCTTACCCAGTACACCGCGCGATTGGGACGGCTTCTGCGTTTGGTCTGGTTATCGCTGTACCGGCTGTCCTGGGGTTCATCTGGGCCGGGTGGGGTGCACCAGCGCGGCCTCCCATGTCCCTTGGGTATGTCAGCATTCCAGCAGCAGTTCTGATTTTCACTCTGAGCGTTCTGACCGCCCCTTATGGTTCAGCCTTGGCGCACAAGCTGGATGCAAAGCCGCTCAAACGCGTATTTGCTGCATTTCTGTTTGTGACGTCGTTACGAATGCTTTGGCAAGTTGCCGGCTAGGGCGCTGGGCCAAGCGACGCACCTTCCCAAATATCGGTTCTCAATTCTTCGCTGGGTGTATCCGTTGCCCCGTTCAACACGCTGATCAAAGACAGAGCTGCGCGGCGTCCCATCTCGCGGTGTGGGACGTGAACAGTTGTCAGAGCAGGATCTGCAAGGCTTGCGAGCTCGATGCCATCGAAGCCCGTGATCGAGACGTCCTCCGGCACCGACATCCCCATGGTCTTTGCGGCGCGCATAGCGCCAATTGCCAAAACGTCGTTCCCACAGAAAACGACAGTGGGCCGAGGCGTCCGTGACATGAGGTCTTGAAACGCCTTTGCGCCGGTTTCGATGCCGTAATCAGTTTCTACTATTGCGACGGAACTTGCGTCGATGCCGGCTTCACTGGCAGCTGAGAGAACACCGTGCTTCCGACCCAGCGCGCGATCGTTGCTCTCTGTCCAGGCGGAGATCATTCCCATGCGACGATGACCAATGTTTATGGCCCGCCGCACAAGGGTCGCCATGCTTTCCACATTCGAAAAACCGACTGACAGATCGTCTTCATTTTTGTCGTAAGCCCAGGTGACGACAGTCGAGACTTTGCGCGTCTCGAGAAACTTCCGAATGGTGTCGCTACGTCGATATCCGATAAGCAGCAGCGCAGCGGCTCCGCGCGCTATGAGAGTTGGGATCTGCTCTTCCTCAAGGTCGTCTTGGTAGAATGAAC
>CAYPVG010000307.1:0-4649 GCA_964414085.1 uncultured Boseongicola sp.
GCCGTCCCAATCTCCGCTGGAAAGGTAGCCGTTTACTTCATCGTCAGACAGACGTTTCATCTTCACCACGCTTTCAACCACGCGGTGCCGCGTGCCCTTGTCGCTGACAACCGCCACGCATGTAATCACGCGATGACGCCGCCCGGACAGCGCATGCAGGAACGCCGCCGCTTCCTTAGCGTCTTCTGGCTTTCCAAAAATCCGCCGCCCCATAGCTACGGTCGTATCGGCAACGAGCACAATCTCGCCCGCATTCCGCGTCGTCTCTTCAGCTTTGGAAAGGGTCACACGCGTGCAATACGGGCGCGGGAGTTCGCCTTTCAAAGGTGTTTCATCAATGTCAGCTGGACGTACAGCATCCGGTGTGACCCCGATCTGGGCCAACAACTCGCGCCGCCTTGGGCTCGCCGAACCAAGGATCAAACGTGGAGGCGCACCGGCCCCGGCGTCGCCACTGCTCACTTGAAGCGGTAGTTGATCCGACCCTTTGTCAGGTCGTAAGGCGTCATTTCTACCTGGACTTTGTCGCCCGCCAGAACACGGATGCGGTTCTTGCGCATCTTGCCTGCCGTGTGTGCGATGATCTCATGGCCGTTTTCTAGCTCGACCCGGAATGTCGCATTCGGCAGGAGTTCCTTCACGACACCAGGAAATTCAAGCAGTTCTTCCTTAGCCATGGTTTCTCCTTTTTCCCACCCGATCCACCGGGCGCGCTTTAAATGGTCGCGATACGCGCAATTATCAAGCCAAATCTCGCGATAAGCGTAACTCGGTCACGGGGGTGTGTTTGTTTGGAATGCCGCTTGCTGGGCATTTCGAGTACTTTCAATCCGTTAGGAGGGCTCAGTTGGCTCTCCAAACCTTTGCAACATGCGCCCTTTAATCTGATCGCGCGCTTGCCGGTAGCTTTCCAGCTTGGCTTCCCGTCCCTCTCCTAACCCCGTCGGATCGAGGATCGGCCAATATTCAACATCCAAGTGAAAATACCGGGTCAACTCCAAGGCCCGCCGCTGCGACGCTGGCGACAAAGCAACAACGAGATCAAACCCCGAAAGATCGTCACCCCATTCTTCCATCTCGTCAAAGCTTCGCGACCGATGCCGCGCCAGTTCGATTCCCAGCTCCTCACAAACCGCGACCGAAAACCCGTCGATCTCCATGTCATTATAGACACCCGCAGATTGAACGTAGGCCGCCTGGCCGTAGAACTTTTTCATCATGCCCTCGGCCATAGGCGAGCGCACTGCGTTATGGTCACAGCAAAACAAAACCGATGACGGCAGCTTGCCCAACCCTCAGCCTCCGAAATGCAGAACGCAAATAAGAGTGAAGAGGCGCCGCGCCGTATCGATATCAAGCTCGGCCTTCCCCTCTAGCCGTTCCTGCAGAACCCTCGCGCCTTCGTTGTGGATCCCGCGCCGCGCCATATCGATGGCTTCGATCTGGCTGGGAGGCAGCTTTTTCACCGCATCAAAATAACTCTCGCAGATTTGGAAGTAATCCTTCACAACCTGACGAAATGGCCCGAGCGATAGGTGAAACTCTGCCGCAGGGGACTCCTCTTCGGTTTGCACGTCAAATACCAGGCGTCGCTCGCGAATGGCCAAAAGCAACCGGTAAGGTCCGTCTGGTACCTCGCGATCTTCCCGTTTTGGCAACTCGAAGGAGTTGTCTTCCAACAAATCAAAAACTGCGACGCGGCGCTCCTGCTCAATTTCCGGCGTGGGCGGCGGCAGAGCGCTGTCATCAATATCAATATGGACGATCTTGCTCATCACTCGCCCCCCTCATTTAACTGGTCCAGCCTTGCCCGCACCGAAAGACCGTGCGCCTCAAGCCCTTCACTCTTTGCTAGAGTTTCAGCCGCTCCACCAATCGCCGCCAAAGCCCCAGGCGTCATCTTCGACATCGTCGTGCGCTTGAGGAAATCCATTACAGACAACCCGCTGGAGAACCGCGCCGAGCGTGCGGTGGGCAGCACGTGGTTCGGCCCGCCAACATAGTCGCCGATGGCCTCAGGCGTCCAACGCCCAAGGAACATCGCCCCTGCGTGCTTGATGTTATCCGCCAGAACCTCGGGTGCGGCGACACACAGCTCCAAGTGCTCGGGCGCAATGTCATCTGTCAGCGCCGCCGCTTCGCCAAGGTCCTGAACGACAATCACCGCGCCGTAGTCGCGCCACGACGCCCCTGCCACCTCGCGCCGCTCCAAAGTCGTCAATAGGCTATCGACCGAGGCCATCACTGCCTCGCCAAAGGTCCGGTCCGTCGTGATCAGGATCGACTGCGCGCTCTCGTCATGCTCGGCCTGAGACATCAGATCAGTCGCGATCCAATCGGGGTCGTTATCCGCATCCGCAATCACCAATATCTCCGAAGGTCCCGCGATCATGTCGATCCCGACCTTTCCGAACACCCGCCGCTTGGCTGCAGCCACAAAGGCGTTGCCCGGGCCAGTGATCTTGTCCACAGGTTTGATCGTCTCGGTCCCGTAAGCCAGCGCCGCCACCGCCTGCGCGCCACCAATCCGGTAAATCGTGTCGATTCCCGAAAGCTCCGCCGCCAACAACACCAGCGGGTTCACTTCCCCATCTGGCGTTGGCGTCACCATCACCAAACGCTCTACACCGGCCACCTGCGCCGGGATCGCGTTCATCAGCACCGAAGACGGATAAGTCGCTATCCCACCGGGCACATAAAGCCCCGCCGCCGAGACAGCGCCCCAACGCCACCCAAGCGTCGCGCCTGTCTCGTCCTCCCAGGACTGATCCTCGGGCATCTGCCGCGCGTGGTAAGCCCGAATGCGCTCGGCCGCCAACTCCAACGCCTCGCGCTCCGCCGCAGGCACCGAAGCAACCGCGGCCGCAATCTCCTCCTTCGAAAACGCCAACGTCTCCGGCGATAACGCTACTCGGTCAAACCGCTCCGTCAGCTCAATGACCGCCGCATCGCCGCGCGCGCGCACATCCGCAATGATACCCGCCACCGCGTCATCCACATCCGGCGCATCCTCGCGCTTGGCCCCCAAAAGCGCCTGAAACCGCTCTTCGAAATCCGCGTCAGAGGTTGAGAAAAACTGAGGCATGGCCCGTCCCTTTCGTTCAAGGGCTCACATACAAGGCGACCGCCCCCGCCTCAACCCACGAGACGCCCCTCAATCCAGCGCCAAAACCATCAAGAGATCATCGACATAGCCACCGGGTTCGTGAAACCCGCGCGGCAAGAGCCCATAGCGCTGAAACCCTAACCGCTCATAAAACCGCACAGCGCGCGCATTGCCCGCATGTACCGCCAGCTCCACCTGCACCATTCCCCGCGCCCGGGCGTGTTCAATCACGACACCCATGATCTCCGCCGCAATCCTACTCCCCCGCCGCTCCGGCAGCACAAAGACCATCCCGATCGATCCCCGATGAGCCATCCGCGCCCGCGCTTGCGGCGTCACCGCCGCCAAAGCCACCGGCTCGTCGCCCTCAAAGGCGGCAAACACATCCGAGGTCACAAGGTAGTGCGTCCACTCTTTATCCGACAGCGCCGCCCATTCGTCATGGGTCGAGGCGTAGTTCTCGGGCTCAAGCCGCAGAGACATCAGTCGCAAGTGCTTGAAGGTCGGGAGGTCGGAGGGGGTGAGGTGGCGGATCACCCCTCCGGATGCCCCGGTGTCTTCCCCGACGGCGCCGCATAGGGCCGGGTCACATCTGTCAGCGTCACTTCCAGCGCCTCGACCTCCACCCGGATCGCGCCGTCTCCCGCCAGCGTGAAAACCAGCGCGCCCGTGCCATCCTCGCCAGCCTGCCACTCCAGCGTCAGCAAGGACAAAACCGTATCCGCATCCCCCCGGCTCACGCCTTGGGACGCCACGCGCACCGCGTCTTCGACGACCAGCACCGACTGCACCCGCTCGGGCGCGCGCTTGTCTTCCCAGCGGTAGCGATTGAGCAGGACAGCAAAGCGCCGCGCCCGCCGGTCCCATGTCATCTCGGACGCCGGAAACACCGCGTCCTGCACAAGTGAGGCCACAACAGACAGATCGTCCACCTCCAAAACTTTCAGCCGAAGCGCCTTCTCACCGCCGTCCTCAAACCGTGCGTCTTCCACCATCAGCCCGCCACCCGTTCAATCTGCGCGCCCACCGCACCCAGCTTTTGCTCCACATGCTCATAGCCCCGGTCGAGGTGATAGACCCGCGCCACCGTCGTTTCCCCTTCCGCAGCCAGCCCTGCCAAGATCAGAGACACCGAGGCCCGCAAATCCGTCGCCATTACCTGCGCCCCGCGAAGCCGCTCGACGCCAGTGACAGTCGCCGTGCCGCCCTGAACTTCGATATTGGCCCCCATGCGCATCAGTTCCGGTGCGTGCATGAAGCGGTTTTCAAAAATCGTTTCTTCTAGGTGGGACACCCCATCTGCCGTACAAAGCAGCGCCATCATTTGCGCCTGCAAATCTGTCGGGAACCCAGGGAACGGCGCCGTTGCCACATCCACCGCCGTCACACGCCCGTTCTTGCGCGCCACCTTCAACCCGCGAGCCGTCTCCTCAACCGCAATCCCAGCGGCGTCGAGCCGTTCACAAAACGCCTCCAACAGCGAGATTTTGCCCCCGAGGCACTCCACCTCACCGCCGCAAATCGCCGGTGCCAGCATGTAGGT
>CAYPVG010000308.1:0-4516 GCA_964414085.1 uncultured Boseongicola sp.
GGACATGATGCAGGCTGGTAATTTTTGGGCCTTCAATGGGTCCGTTGGACGCATGGATGGAGAGCCGTTGGCTAATTTAACGCGCGGCGAAACGGTTCGTTTGAAAATTGTCAACGACACAGCTTTCCCACACGCTATGCACCTGCACGGGATGCACTTCCACGAGATAGAACCTGATGGGAGCGTTGGGGCACTTCGGGACACTACGCTCCTGGAACGTGGCACGACACGGGAAATCGCTTTCGTGGCGGACAACCCAGGAAAATGGCTGCTGCACTGCCACATGCTCTCGCATGCTGCATCGGGTATGATGACCTGGATCGACGTCACGTGAAGCAAATGATCGTGATATCAGGCGCCGGGCTTTATGCAGTGCTTGGTTTGGGAGCGTATTTCTGGACCGCACAGGCTGCTGATCCTGATGTAGGCACAATGCCAGTGGACGTGGATATCTCCGCTGGCGAAGCTCTTTATGAAGAGAACTGCGCGGCTTGCCATGGCGCAGACCTCGAGGGGCAGGCCAACTGGCGAAGTCCCGGTGACGACGGTCGGTTGCCGGCACCGCCGCATGACGAAACGGGGCACACCTGGCATCATGGGGATCAGGTTCTCTTTGAATACACAAAACTCGGTGGCCGCGCCCTGATGGAAGCCCAAGGTATGGAGTTTGACAGCGGCATGCCTGGCTTCGGTGATCAGTTATCAGACTCGGAGATTTGGCAGATTCTAGGGTACATCAAATCGACTTGGCCCTTGCGTATTCAAGAGGTTCAGTCCGCGCGCTCCGAGGGTGAGTCAAGAAAAAGGAATAATTGAATGAAAACAGTATTGCGCGCGCTCAGCATCTGCTTTCTCGCGTTGCTTCCCATTCCGACGCTGGCGCAGGAGTTGACGGAGGAGCGAGTGAAAGAACTCGTACTCGAGGCCATTCGCGAGAACCCTTCAATTGTCTTCGAAGCCGCGATGCTCATGCGTCAGCAGCAAGAGGAAGCCAACCAAGCGGCGCTGACATCCGTTCTCGAACGTAACCGGGAAATACTTTTGAACGATCCGAATGCACCAGTGCTTGGCAATCCCGATGGTGACGTTACGGTTGTGGAATTCTTCGACTACAATTGTCCGTATTGTCGGCGCGTAAAACCAAGCGTCGAGGCTTTGCTGGAGCAAGATAAGAACGTTCGGCTCGTTTATCGCGAGTGGCCGATTCTTGGCGAGGGATCGGTTTTCGCCGCGCGAGCAGCTCTCGCCTCTCGTGAGCAAGGGAAATACGAAGAGTTCCACTGGGCTTTGATGGGCATGCACGGGCGTGCAGAAGAACCATCAGTGATGCGTATTGCTGAGGAGGTCGGCCTTGATCTGAACCGTTTGCGTCAAGACATGGAGTCCAAAGAAATCGACGAGCATTTCGCAACCTCTGTGCGTCTTACTAAAGAACTAGGAATCAGTGGCACACCGGGCTTTGTTATCGGTGACGCCGTTGTGCCAGGTGTAGTCGAAGCCGATCAATTGATCTTACTCACGAGACAGGCGCGGGCCGAAAAGCGATAGGATTAGATGGGAGAGGCGTCGTAGCCTGCAGATTTTATGGCTCTTGTCACCACCTCAATTGGCTGCGCTGTCTTGACGTCTACTGTCCGGGCGTCGAGGTCCGTAGTGACCTCGGCCCCCGGATCGAGCGATGTGATGCCCTTGGTGATTGCAGCCGTGCAATGACCGCAGCTCATGTTCGATACATGGAATTTCATGGTGCGTCCCTTCTGTTAGATGAGACAGATAAGGGTTCTAGCAGGTGGAAGGTCAAGCGTCCGTTGAAGCCACACGCGCGGCAATTGTGTTCGGCTTAGAAGAGTCCTCCGCGATCTCTTTTCGGCTGTGGCATGATTTGCCCATAACCAGGAACATTGCCCCATGTGCTGCCAGGCAGATCAGGATGGCGGCAAGTATGCCAAGACTGTCCCGAAATCCGGTTAATGTACTTCCTCGCAAAAAGAAAATGGCCAACGGCACCACCATGATTGCGCAGCAGATTATCATTACAAAATGCAATGGCTTTGACAGACCTGTACGACTCTCTTCTGTATTTCCTGGCATCATTTGCTATCTTATTTTTTTGCCAATCAAGCACTGGATCACCGTATTCACAAGCTTACAATCCGATACATTTCGTTTGAAAACAGACGATTAGACGCTTTTTGTCGATTGCGTGGGTACGCGAAATATTTTTTTCGCTTTAGCTCTTGAGATTCCAGTCACTGGAAGCCCTATGTATGACTCGTTCTACATCTGAGGCGGTACATCATGACCCAAAAAATCCAAGCGAAACTCAACATCGAAGGAATGACCTGCGCGTCTTGTGTTGGTCGGGTTGAAAAGGCAATGTCGGCCCTTGAGGGCGTCTCTGACGTCTCGGTTAATCTTGCGTCTGAACAGGCTCGGCTGACCGTCGATAGCTCAGACCGGTTTCAGGCGGCTGCCGATGCGCTCGAGACACTGGGATACCCCGCACGCCGCGCCAGGATCACTTTGAACATTGCTTCCATGTCCTGCGCATCCTGTGTCGGAAGGGTCGACAAGGCCCTCGCGGATGTGCCGGGCGTTCTGTCAGTCACCGTCAACCTCGCGGCAGAGACAGCTGTGGTCGAGTATCTTGAAGGTGCAACAGTGATTGCGGACCTGATGGCGGCGACAGCGGCCATAGGCTATCCGGCCGAGGTCGCAGAAGCGAATGCAAGCCAGTCGCGCGTTGAACGCAAGGCTGAAGAAGCGGACAACCTGCGCCGAAATGTACTGCTTGCGGGGGTTCTGACACTTCCAGTCTTCATTCTGGAAATGGGCGCGCACCTCATCCCAGCCTTCCATATGGCAATTGAAAGTTCCATCGGGACTCAAACTTCCTGGATTATCCAGTTCGCTTTGGCGTCGATCGTGCTGTTTGGGCCCGGCAGGCATTTCTTCACTAAGGGCGTCCCGGCGTTGCTCCGAGGCGCACCAGACATGAACAGTCTCGTTGCGGTCGGAACCGGGGCCGCTTGGAGCTTCTCAGTTGTCGCTACGTTCTTGCCGAGCCTGCTGCCGGCCGGTGTTCGTGCAGTATATTTTGAAGCAGCCGCGGTCATCGTCGTTCTGATCCTTGTGGGTCGTTGGCTTGAAGCTCGCGCCAAAGGGCGGACAGGCGCCGCAATCCAAGCGCTTCTTGGGCTTCAGGTGCGCACCGCTCGTGTATTGAAGGGTGGCGAGACTGTTGAAGTCGACGTCGATACGCTTGACGTAGGTGACACTATCCTCGTCCGCCCAGGCGAAAGGATTCCAGTCGATGGCGAGGTCGTCGATGGAGCCAGTAATGTCGACGAAAGCATGATTACCGGCGAGCCGGTGCCGGTCGCAAAGGCGGCCGGGGCCACTGTAACTGGCGGGACGGTAAACGGCACGGGCAGCCTGACTTTCCAAGCGTCGCGCGTGGGCGCTGATACAACACTCGCGCAGATCATCCGTATGGTCGAAGACGCGCAAGGCGCCAAGCTACCGATCCAAGGGCTGGTGGACCGAGTCACCCTCTGGTTTGTGCCCGCCGTTATGGCCCTGGCGGTGCTAACAGTCGTTGTTTGGCTGATCTTCGGGCCGGACCCCGCTCTGACCTTCGCGCTGGTGGCGGGGGTCTCAGTACTCATTATTGCTTGTCCTTGCGCTATGGGGCTGGCGACGCCAACCTCGATCATGGTCGGCACGGGCCGGGCGGCCGAAATGGGCGTTCTGTTCCGCAAGGGTGATGCACTTCAAGAGCTCTCGAACGTCGACGTGATCGCGCTCGATAAGACGGGAACGGTGACCGAGGGCAAGCCGACACTAACGGACGTGATTGTTGCGGATGGATTTGATCGCCAGACCGTCCTTGCCGAGATAGCTGCGGTGGAGGACCAATCAGAGCATCCTATCGCCGAGGCCATAGTCCGTGGTGCGCGAGGTGAAGGTGTGGCGATGCCTACGGCAACAGGATTTCGGTCTGTCACCGGATATGGCGTCGCGGCCATGGTGGATGGCAAAGAGGTCATGGTGGGCGCAGATCGCTACATGATCCGCGAGAACGTTAGTATTGCCGCCCTCGTAGATAAGGAGAGGGACTTGGCCAATAGGGGTCGAACCGCACTCTATGCGGCAGTTGATGGCAAATTGGCCGCCGTCATCGCGGTTGCTGACCCGGTGAAGTCCGCCAGCCGGGCGGCGATCTCTGCGTTGCACGACCGCGGTTTCCAAGTCGCCATGATTACCGGTGACAAACAGGAGACGGCGGAAGCGATCGCGCGCGAAACAGGGATCGACCAGGTCATTGCCGGCGTATTGCCCGACGGAAAAGTTGCGGCGCTTGACGACCTGCGCGCAGGGGGGCGAAAGATCGCTTTTGTTGGTGACGGCATCAACGACGCGCCAGCGCTGGCGCATGCGGACGTCGGTATCGCAATCGGCACAGGCACCGATGTTGCGATCGAGTCGGCCGACGTAGTTCTAATGTCCGGCGATC
>CAYPVG010000309.1:0-2543 GCA_964414085.1 uncultured Boseongicola sp.
GCGTGGGTGCGCCCTTCCGAGATGCTGCGAGCGGTACCGGTTTGCTCAGCAGACCCGATCAAGCCTGACGGATCGACAAGGCCCGCCATGCGCATTTCGGCCACGGCCTCGATGATACCAGATCCGCATATCCCGGTGACGCCAGTAGTTGCGATTGCCGCGTCGAACCCGTCTTCGTCTGACCATATGTCCGAGCCAATCACGCGAAAGCGCGGCTCTTTGGTATCGGGGTTGATCTCAACGCGTTCGATTGCTCCGGGTGCCGCGCGCTGACCCGAAGAGATTTGTGCACCTTCGAAAGCAGGTCCGGTCGGCGAGGAACAGGCCAGAACACGGTCTTTCGTGCCGAGCAGGATTTCGGCGTTGGTACCAACGTCGCAGATGAGGACCAGGTCGTCCGACTTGTACGGTTCTTCAGACAGAGCGACGGCAGCGCAATCCGCACCGACGTGACCTGCAATGCAGGGCAGGAGGTAGGCCCGGGCGGCCGGGTTGATCGGGTCGAGGCCCACCTCGCTTGCGGCGCAGGCGTAGGTGTCGCTTGTGGCGAGCGCGAAAGGTGCTTGCCCAAGCTCCACCGGGTCAATTCCCAGCAGGAGATGGTGCATCACGGGATTGCAGACAATCGCAGCTTCGACAATGTGTTCGAGCGGGATGTCCGCGCCCGTAGCTAGGTTCTCGGCGAGGTCGCCCATAGCTTCGCGCACGGCATTGGTCATTTCCAGATCGCCGCCTGGGTTCATCATGACGTAGCTTACGCGGCTCATCAGGTCTTCGCCGAAGCGAATTTGTGGGTTCATGATCCCAGCCGATGTCAAAACCTGCCCGTTGCGGAGATCACAGAGGTGGGCGGCAATCGTTGTTGATCCGAGGTCAATCGCGAGGCCGTAGAGGCGGCCTTCAAAGTACCCGGGCCAAATGTCGATGACCCGATGCGTGGTCTCGTAATGATCTTTGTGAAGAGCGACCGTAACGGCCCAGCTGCCCTTGCGAAGAGCCGGTTGAAGCTTCCTCAGAACGGGAAGTGAAGCGTCAATTTTCTCGATGCCCCAGTCGCGTTTGAGGGCCTCTTGCAAGCGTTGAAGGTCGCCAGAAGGCTCGTGCATGTCTGGTTCGCGTACCTCGACGTAGTAAAGGCGCGTCGCGGGATCCATTGTGATTTCGCGCGATGCCGCCGCCTTGCGGACGACCTGTTTGTGAACCTGACTTTCGGGCGGGACGTCGATTACGAGGTCCCCTTGAATGGTTGCTTGGCAGCCTAGGCGGCGACCTTCTTTCATCCCACGCTTTTGCTTGTAGCGTTCTTCAACTGAGTTCCATTCCGAGACTGCGTTTTCTTCCACGGTAACACCGTGCTTGGAAAACGTGCCAAACCCCGGAGAAACCTGGCACTTGGAGCAGATGCCGCGCCCACCACAGACCGAGTCGAGGTCGACACCCAATTGGCGGGCTGCCGTCAAGATCGGAGTTCCTACCTCGAAATGGCCACGTTTTCCGGACGGGGTAAAAATGACCAAAGCTTTGTCTGTCATGGGTTTTTCGCCTCTGATTTCGCCAGAACAATAGCGTACGGGGCGGTCTTTGAAAGGCTGGTTCCGCCAAAAAACGTCCCTGAAACGTCATTCATGCTTCCAGTTGTCGCCGCAATCTTTTGGCACGGTGTCAGCAGTAAAGAGTTAGGGAAAGGAATTCCCATGGACCCTGTCGGTCTTATTTTGTTTGCGATGGGCTACATTGCCCTTCAGTCTTTTGCGATCTTTCAGATGAAAGGCTTATGGCTGCGCGCTGCAGTGCTGCCTGTACCTATTCTTTGTGGATTGCTTGTGTTGTCCGTTGCAGCCGGACTGTTCGGCGTGAATGGGGCTGAGGTTGCAGCTGTATTCGCGGTTCCAATCGGGATCGCCTATCTTCTCGCGCTTTTGACTGTTGAGTTCGTTGCACGCCTTTTTGGCGCGGTCGAAAATCACTCGACGCCCAAAACGTCTGAGCCCGACACCCATACGGCGAAAGGAACGGGCAGAACGGCCAGCGCGATTGTTAGGACCGCCAGCCAGGGCCTGTAAAGTCGGCTGAATCCGGCGGCGAACGAGATGCCGCCGCCTCCACCCACAATTGCATTGCCGGGGATGTTGAGAAGCAAGGCCAGCAACAAGTAGCGTGTTGTCCGGAACATGGGGCGTAGCCATTCCGGAGTGCGAGACAACAGATGGTCAAGACGCTCGCGCTGGGACATTGGCGCGAGCTTTTCCACGAGTTCGCATGCTCTCTTAAGCCGAAGGTCTGCCAGCACGCCGTGGAGCCACCGATAAGGCGTCCAGCGTCCAACCAAGAATGAGATGGATAGCCCAAGCACTGTCGCTGCATAAACCAGCGGAGCAACGTCAGCACCTTTCATCACGAGCAGCGAGATTCCGATTTCAATCCCGGGAACGAATGGGACGGCCAGAAGCAATGCGTAGGACAGAAGCAAAAGCACCATAAGTCCAAGCATAAGCCCGTCTGTACCTGATGCGGCCGTACGTGCTTCGGCCCATTGCAAAACC
>CAYPVG010000310.1:0-6327 GCA_964414085.1 uncultured Boseongicola sp.
AGCGCACTTGATTGAAGGCACGGGGGAAGACCCCGGTTCCAGCCTCGCGGCAATGGCGCGTCGTCTGGAAACCGCTGGCGCTGTCGCTTTGGCCATGCCGTGCAACACCGCTCATCATTACGCAAATGCCATCGTTGAGGCGGTTAGCATTCCATTATTGAGTATGGTCGACCTGGCCTTGGCACATGCGGAGCAGACGCTTGGACCGGGCGGCCGCGTCGGTATGCTGGCGTCACCTGCGGTCAGACGCACAGCCCTTTTTGAAAGAGGGCTGGAGACGCGTGGGCTTGCAACGATCTGGCCTGCGAATGACTCATTACTGCTTTCGGCCATTCGCGACATCAAGCGCAACGGACCTACTGCGGAGGCGAAAGACATTCTACAAAGCGCGTCGATGGAATTGGCCGCCGGCGGGGCCGGACTTCAGCTTGTGGCATGTTCGGAGTTCTCACTTCTTGCGGAGAGCATGCCACGGGAAAACCACGTGGTGGATACGGTGGACCTTCTCGTCAGTCGCATCGTCAAGTTTCATTTTCAAAACACTGAATAGTGCGGCGCTGAGTGCTCTAGCTTTGGGGAGATGCGACGGAACTAGAGTTCGTCCCAGACCTGCCGCGCTCTTTGATCCAAAACCGATGGGTTAGAGAGCGCTGACAGTGTTAGTTTTGCGCTCCACGTTTCGTTGCCGATCGTCACAACCGAACCGTTGGCAAGTTCGCTTTCTACAGAGGTTTCCGGCAGCCAGGCAAATCCGCTGCCTGCCAAAAGACGGCGTTTGATGGTTTCCACAAGGCTGTCTACGTAGATGGTTTCAGCCTCGAAGGATCGCTTCCCCACGATGTTCTCGGCAACCATGCCCAAGAATGATGACCGCTCGTATGCGAGATAAGGGATCGGCTGGGCATCCTTGCGAGAAAGATCCCAGCCGAATTCGTCTACGGAGCGTGCGGAGGCAACAGGCAGCAATCTGTCGGTGATCAGGTCTTTCCTTGTGAAGATAGTTTCGTCCACTACCGAGGACACTGAGTGGTGGTAGTAGCACAGCAGAATATCAACCGCGCCAGCTGCAAGGAGTTCGCAGCAAGTACTTAGAGAATCGGACACCACACGCGTCCGCAGATCCGGAAACTGCACCTGCATTTTTTCTGTGCGAACTGCGAGATAATTCACCGCAATCGTATGAAGAGCTGAAAATCGGACGAAACGTCGATCGCCTCTATCGGCATCTCGTATCGACTGCCGACTTTCCGATAACTGGCCAATAATCTCAATTGCCGCCGGCAGAAATTGAGCGCCTGCTTCTGTCAACTGCACTGGATACGTGTCGCGGTTTACCAGCGGCAGGCCGACCCAGTTCTCTAAAGCTTTGATTCGGCGACTAAAAGCCGATTGCGTGATATTCCGCTCGGTAGAGGCGCGCGTAAAATTCAGTGTTCTCGCCAAACACTCGAAATCAAGTAGCCAGTTTAGATCCATGATTTCTCCCTGCGCATTTCATTCAGCAGCCACATGCTAAACCGAAATCATGCAAAATCGGAATAGTTTGATGAAATGTTCGAATTGGAGATGAGAAAAAGTCTTCACTTAGACTTTTGAACATGGCTGGGCGGTCAGCACGTTGTCGATAACTGGCGTGACGAAACGATCAGCAAGAAGACGGCTTAGAAGTATCCTGCGACCGGGTGAGCCCCAAAAAAAGAATACCCATAACGACGCTTGTATGAGCGCGCTACAACAGAGGAATGAAAAATGAAATCCAGATTGAAAATGATCAGTCTTGCGGCAACGACAAGCCTTTTTGCGTTGCCGGCAATGGCCGCCGAAGAAGTGAAAATTGGTGTGCCTTCTTGGACTGGAGCGCAAGCGATTGCCTACCTTCTCGGTGAGGTTGTTGAATCCCGCATTGGTGGAACGGTGGAATACGTGCCGGGCAACAATGCGACTATTTTCCAGGCCATGGACCAGGGCAAGGGCGACATCGACGTGCATCCCGATGTTTGGCTGCCGAACCAGGAAAGCTTCACTAAGAAGTACGTTGATGAGGCTGGCACGGTAACTCTGTCGTCTAATCCTTATCAGGGGAACCAGGGGTTCTGTGTGACGGAAGACTTTGGAACCGCAAACGACATTACTGACATTGCGGATTTAGGTCGTCCAGACGTTGCCGGCCTGATGGATAGCGACGGAAATGGTCTCGGTGAGATGTGGATTGGTGCTCCAGGTTGGGCTTCCGCCAATGTTAACGAAGTGAAGACACGTGATTATGGCCTTCTTGATTTCGTCGAGCCGATCCGGGCTGAAGAAAGTGTCAAGACAGCGCGTATCAAAGACAGCATCGCCAAAGGCGAGGGCTATGCTTTCTACTGCTACAAGCCACATGCGGTTTGGTTCATGTTTGACGTTCGGATGCTCACAGAACCAACATTTGACCCGGCAAAGTACGTCATGGTTCAGCCTTCGGACGATGCCGACTGGTATGAAAAATCAATGGTTGCAACCAAGGACGCTCTCAAAGACGTACAGATCGCGTGGTCGAACTCTCTGGTCGATCGTTCGCCAGCGATCGCGGATTTCTTCACAAACTTTGGTCTGACGGCAGACGATGTGAGCCAGTTGGCATTCGAAATCAGCGCGAACGGTCGAGATCCGGCGGACGTTGCTGAAGAATGGGTCAATGCGAACTCAGATCGCGTCGACAGCTGGCTCGGCCTCTAAGCTTAGATCAGCCAATGCACTTGGTGGCACGACAACACTTTGTCGTGCCACACCCCTCTCTCTCTTTCAGGAAATCCGCTGTATGTCTGATGAAACCGTGATCGAGATATCCAATGTCTGGAAGATATTTGGAGAGAATGCTCAAGCCGCGTTGAGCGCCATCCGCGAAAAAGGATTGGGCAAGGCAGAAGTCCTAGCAGAGTTTAACGCGGTTGTCGGCGTGGCTGACGTCAGTCTTTCCGTAAATCGGGGCGAGATTTTTTGCATTATGGGTTTGTCGGGCAGCGGCAAGTCGACTTTGGTGCGCCATTTCAACCGTCTACTCGAACCCACTGCTGGCAAGATCGAGATTGAAGGCACCGACGTTATGGCGTTGGGCACAAGCGAGCTTCAGGGATTTCGCAACCAGAAGATCGGCATGGTGTTCCAGAATTTCGCACTAATGCCGCACAGATCTGTTTTGGACAATGTCGCTATGCCCTTAGAAATAAGGAAGGTCCCGAAAAACGAACGAATGCGTCAAGCTGCGGCTATCCTTGATATTGTTGAGCTTGGTGCTTGGGGTTCAAAGTACGCGCATGAACTGTCCGGCGGAATGCAACAACGTGTCGGGCTTGCGAGAGCCCTTGCCGCTAACCCTGATGTTCTTTTGATGGACGAGCCGTTTTCCGCGTTGGATCCACTTATCAGGCGGCAGCTTCAGGATGAGTTCATTAGGCTCAGCAAAATCCTCAAGAAGACGACAATTTTCATTACCCACGATTTGGACGAAGCCGTTCGAATTGGGGACCGCATCGCGATCATGCGTGACGGCAAAATGGTTCAGATTGGCACTGCCGAGGACATCGTCATGGAACCGGCCGATGATTATGTCGCCGACTTTGTTGCTGGCATTTCAAGATTGAAGGTCGTTCATGCGCATGCAGTCATGCAGCCGATAGATGACTTCGTCGCGGCAAACGGAAGCGTCCCGGCAGACACGCCACGTGTCGAAACGGATGAGACACTCAGCTCTCTTATCAATCTCGCAATCGATGATGAAAGCCCAATTGTTGTTACGGCTGACAGCAAGGATGTCGGCGTCATCACGCGAGCCGACCTGTTACGAACTGTAATTGAAGGGACAGAAGTATCATGAGCGATCTCGGTGTGAATCCCCTCGAAGATACAGAATCGGAAGCCGCTCTGGCATACGCGGAGGAGCGTCGCGAGAACATACGGACATTCGTCCGGACAAACCCAGAATACTACATCCGAATGTTCGACAAGATCGGTGCGTCCTCGCGTTTCACGCCCACATGGAACCTTTTCGCGGGCTTGTTTGGCCCGGTTTGGTTTGGCGCGCGCGGATTGTGGAATTGGGCCTTACCGTTCCTCATTATCGAAGCACTTGCGTTGGTCCAGATTGCGCGAGGACTTTTTGGAGATCTTGCAGCCGAAGCCATGGAGCGAATTGCATCCATCGAAGGGACATTGAACCTGCGTCGCCAACAACTCGAAGCCGCCATTGAGAGCGGTTCGGATAGGGTCGACGCATTTCGGCGCACAGTTGAGTCTTTAGAAGCAAACATCGGCGGCATTCGAGCGGAAGCCGAGGCGATGGCCGCGGAAGGACCCACGATCGCACTGACCGGTCTTGCCGTTCTTCTGCTTGCCAAGTTGGCACAGGCGCTGTCGGCAAATACGGCACTGGAAGCACGCTTTTCGGACTGGCTTAGTGACCGGTCCATTCGCTCTGGTCTTCCGACGCCGCAGATCGTCTTCTCGGCGCTATTCATGGCGTTAATCGTTTTTGCGGCGATGATGCACTATAGCTTCCCCGGGCGTTACTCGCTTCTGTCGGACTTCCCGACCGATCCGGACATTCGATTGGTGAGCATTGACGGTGTTGAGGCGTTCTTCAACTGGGCCGTTATTAACGGCGACGCATTATTCACAGGGATAACCTACGGGATTCGCCTTGTTCTTGATGCGCTTGAGATCGTGTTCGTGAGCACGCCGTGGATCGTTGTTGCCTCGCTTATCATACTTCTGACCTGGCTAACGGCAGGAGTACGCATGGCCATCTACTCCGGTGCCTTCTTGTCGTACATGGGCCTGCTTGGCTTCTGGGAAAAGGCAATGACGACACTGGCTTTGTTGGGAACGGCGGCCTGCCTTTCAATAGTCATCGGAATCCCGCTCGGCATGTTCGCTGCGCGGCGCCCCAAATTTTACTCCTTCATCCAGCCAATTATGGACTTTATGCAAACGATGCCGGCATTCGTGTTCATGATTCCGGTGATCGCGTTCTTTGGGACGGGAAAACCAGCGGCAGTTGTAACCACAATGATATTCGGCGGTACGCCGGTTGTGCGTTTGACCGTACTGGGATTGCGAGGTGTTCCCGAAAGCGTACGAGAGGCGGCGATCAGTTTCGGGGCCAACAAATGGTACTTACTGACAAAAGTCGACCTTCCACTCGCCGGGCCATCCATACGCGCCGGAATCAACCAAACGATCATGCTCTCACTTGCTATGGTCGTCGTGGCATCTCTGATTGGCGCAAAAGGACTTGGCGAAGACGTCCTTGAAGCGCTGCAGTATGCGAACGTCGGGCAGGGTATCTTGGCAGGGTTCTCTATCCTGTTCTGTGCAATGATCCTCGACCGCATCGTGCAAGGCGGGCGTAAATGACGCCCATTGTTATGGTGCATGGGTTCTTGGGCGGCAGTCGGCAATGGGGGCGACAGCTGGATGCTTTTGGCGAAAGCGAACTGATAACTCTTGATCTCCCGGGCTTCGGCGAGAACGCATCTATGGACGCGCTTGAAAGCATCCAGGATTACGCGCAATGGGTTCTTGGGGAACTCGACAAGAATGGCGTCGGAAACTTCCATTTACTTGGACATTCTATGGGCGGGATGGTCGCGCAGGAAATCGTGTCGATGGCACCCGAAAGGATTGACCAACTCGTGCTTTATGGCACCGGCCCGACCGGGCTTCTTCCAGGCCGGTTTGAGAGCATAGAGACATCAATTCAACGTGCAAATGCCGATGGTGCCCAAGCCACCGCGAGACGCATAGCGGCGACATGGTTTCTGAAGGAGACCAAAGCTGAAGCTTACAGTGAGTGCGCGGAAATTGCTGAGCAAACAAACCTTCACGCCATTTTGGCTGGTCTCAAGTCAATGCAAGATTGGAGCGGCTTAGAGCGGCTAAATGACATTCGGACCAAAACACTAGTGATTTGGGGCGATCAGGACCGAACTTATCCTTGGAGCCAGACGGAACGTCTGTGGACGTCGATTTCTGGGGCAAACTTAGCGGTCGTGCCGAACAGCGCTCACGCCACTCACCTCGAAAAGCCAATAATATTCAACAATCTAGTTCGAGACTTTATCTCAAGTTAGCCTCAAAATCCGCGGCCGCGAGTGTGTTTTGACCCCGCGCAGAGACTGCGTTGACGACTTAGCGATCATCGGAGCGATCAAAGCGCTACTCTTGCCTGAGTGTGTTTTGTCCGATGACCGCTCTGGGTCCGAAGCGGAAACTCATATCAAGCTCGCATTTTTGAGTGGACACAATCTAGTATGTTTTGCCATGGCTCGTGAGTTGTACCAGCCTGTTCCC
>CAYPVG010000311.1:0-5421 GCA_964414085.1 uncultured Boseongicola sp.
TATGCGCGTGCAAGAAACAAGTCTGACAAACGGAAACCGCACTCTCGTGATACAAACAACGCACGTCTACGTGAAATTCTACGCTGCATCTTAACTGAGCTGTAGATGCGCGGCGACGCCTTAGCGTAACAGCCCGCGAAACACTGTTTCGAACGCTTCGCCAGCCTCAATTCGCTTGATCATCCGCACAAACATCTCACGGCCCAAGAGCCGTTCCATCTCTGCCACCTCAGCCGCGGCCGAACCATAGGTGCGCCCAACACCAAGCTCCTGGAACGCATCCCCAAGCTGCCAAAACCGGGTCACTTCCCGCACCCGTTCCCGCGAGGCGTCCGTCACTCGGCCACCACCCCGCGGGTGGTTCGCTACATGTGTCGCGAGCCCCTCGTCGAACCAGGTCGGAAACGGCTGACGCACAAGATTGCCCAACCCCATCTCGCGGTGCAGCCGCGAGTGCGTCATCTCATGGGACAGCGTGCCAATGGTGAGCCCGCCGGGAGCCACAGCGACAACCATGTCCGCCATAGACAAGCCGTTGCCGCCAATCCCGAACGCCTCCGCGCATCGCTTTGTCGTGCAAAGCACAACCGTTGGAGACGGCGGCGCATCCCCGAAATACGTTCCGACCCGAATGCGCGCCCCGTTGACCAGAGAAACCAAGTTACCCGCGTCACCAGGCTGATCCGTCCAGACCCTCGGAGCCACCTCTCTCAAGCCAAAAGCCTCTGGCAAAATCACACGGTATGGGCTCGGAACCGCCACGACGACGACCAAAGCCGCGAACAATACATTGCATAGAAAAGAAAATACCCGCGCCAATACCCTGCGCCCGCTCGCTGCCAATACCTCACTCTGGAACCCGCCGCACAAGAAGTCCAGAAAAGTGAAAATGCCGCAATCATCCTGACACAACCCTGTCAGGAGGGGTGTGCAACAAGGGCTTATTCATTCAACAAAGGAAGCACTTTCATGGCACATTCTCCTGACAACACCGTCGTATGGACCGAAATTCCAGTACGTGACATCGACCGCGGCATCGCGTTTTATAGCGAGGTGTTCAAGTATCAGATGGAACGTAACGACACGGGGCCAAATCCGATGGCCGACCTCGCCGACCCTGAGCGCGGCGTCGCAGGTCACCTCTATCCCGGTGAACCCTCTGCACCAGGTCAGGGTCCAACAGTCCATCTGAACGTACCTGACAACTTGGAAGCTACAGCAGATCGCTGCTGGAAAGCAGGTGGTAGCGTTGTCGGCGATCCGATCCCCCTCCCCGTCGGTCGTTTCCAGTACGCGCTCGACCCCGATGGCAACTCCATCGGCTTGTTCGAAGCGAAAGCAGCCTGATGCGCAGGGCCGACCGTCTCTTCCAGATCGTGCAATATCTACGCGACGGTCGGCTCACCACCGCAGCTATGCTTGCTGAAAAACTCGAAGTCAGCGAGCGCACCATCTACCGCGACATCGCCGACCTTATCGGCACCGGCGTCCCGATCGATGGCGAAGCCGGTGTCGGCTACATCATGCGCGAAGGCTACGACCTCCCGCCTCTCATGTTCACACGTTCCGAAATTGTCGCCCTCACGGCGGGCGCCCGCCTGATCCGCGCCTGGGGAGGCACCGCCATGGCCGAAGCTGCCGAAGAGGCGCTCGTCAAAATCCGTGCGGTATTACCGGAGGACGCGCGCGCCCGCGCCGGAGAGGTTCAGGTCCACGCGTTCCAGATGCCATCTCTCGACCGCGAAACTCGCAAACGACTGGACGTGCTCGAAGCGGCAGTCGAATCCAAAACGCGCCTCACCGTCAGCTACACGACCGAGGATGGAACCCCTTCAACGCGCACCATACGCCCGCTTGGCCTATGGTTCTGGGGCAAAGTCTGGACTCTTGTGGCATGGTGCGAACTTCGCGATGACTTCCGCATGTTCCGCGCCGACCGCTTCTCAAACGTGGAAACTGATGGACCCTTCCGCGACGAACGCGGAAAGCGCCTTACCGACTTCTATGCCAATGCGCCCCATGACCCTTTTCCGCCATAAGCGGCGCAGACCAAGGGTCTGTCACCCTTTCACAAATACCTAAGACGCAACGGTTCCGCGAAAGTCTCAGCCGTCCACCCGACCACGTCGGTCTCCGCGCAAGTTGGCGTAAAGCACGTGGTTCCGCCAACGCCCATCAATCTGCAAGTACGACTGCGCCACACCCTCGTATTTGTATCCGCACTTCTCCAAAAGCCCGCGCGACGCTTTGTTCTCTGGGAGACACGCGCTTTCCAAGCGGCTCAGATCAAGCACTTCAAACGCATGGTGCACCATGGCTGTCAACGCCTCGCGCATATAGCCCTCGCGCGCATGTGGTGCTCCAATCCAATACCCAATTGTGCCCGCCTGAGCCGGACCGCGCCGAATATTGTCGAGCGTTATCGCCCCGACCAAACGCCCGTCTTCCCGGCGCTCCAGGAACATCGGCAATGCGGTCCCCTGCGCAATGGACCGGTTCGCCCAATAGACGCGGTTCACGAAAGATTTGCGCGACAGATGATCTCTGGCCCAGCTTGGCTCCCAAGGTGCCAGAAACTCCCGGCTTTGCTCGCGAAGTGCAGCCCAGTGGCGGAAGTCGGCATGGACAGGCGGTCTGAGGATCATCCGCCCGGTATCAATCCGGACTTTCCGCCCGAACTTCAGCATTACGCGGCCAAACGGCCCGCCAAGGCCTCCTGGGCGGGCGCTCCCGCGACCGGACCGTAAAGCGCCAAAGCCGTCTGCGCCTGATCC
This sequence comes from uncultured Boseongicola sp., assembly GCA_964414085.1. GTDB lineage: Bacteria > Pseudomonadota > Alphaproteobacteria > Rhodobacterales > Rhodobacteraceae > Boseongicola. The sequence goes on from CAYPVG010000311.1 coordinate 2,775, forward strand.
ACCATCGAAGCCGCAAAGGCTTTCGCATCGCCCGTGGTTACGGCGTCAATCAACTCGACAGTCTCTTCGAGCGGCGGCACCCGATCCCAAATTGAGATCATCCGCGCCAACCGTTCAGCACGGCTCGACGGGCTTTCCAGCCCCATGAGCATCCCGGCTTTCATCTGCGCCCTTGCGCGAGCGATCTCCTCCGGGCTCAGGTCATCGGCCGCGCGCTTCAGCTCATCCACCGTCAGGTTCACAAGGCCTTCAATGTCGTCCGCGCCGGTACCGGCATAGATCGTCATTAACCCGCTATCAGCATAGGCCCCGGTCTGGGCGAAAATCGTGTAGCAGAGCCCGCGCTTCTCTCGAGCCTCCTGGAACAGCCGCGAAGACATGCCCCCACCCAAAACAGTCGAGAAAATCTGCGCCGTGTAGATCGCCGGGTCGCGATAGCCTGGCGTTTCAAAAGCCAAGGCAAAATGCGCCTGCTCCAAATCCTTTTCAACCCGACGCTCGCCACCATGGAACCGTGCGGGATCTGTCGTGCCACCATTGTGCGCCGCCAGATGCCCGAATGCCTTTTCAGCCGCCTGCACAATCGCATCATGATTAACAGCACCCGCAGCCGACACAATAATGTTGCCGGGCGCATAGCGCTCCTGAACAAATCCGGCCAAATCCGGCACACCAAACGACGACACCTTTTCTGACGGTCCCAAAATCGTCCGCCCCAAAGGCTGATCCGGAAATGCCGTTTCTTGCAACCAGTCGAAGATCACATCATCTGGCGTATCATGCGCCTGCCCGATCTCTTGCAGGATCACATGGCGCTCAACCTCTACTTCGCGAGGGTCAAACGCCGGGTTTAAAACGATGTCGCTGATGACATCGAAAGCAAGCGGAACATCATCTTCAAGAACCCGCGCGTAATAGGCAGTCATCTCGCGAGACGTATAGGCATTGATGTAACCACCCACGTTCTCGATCGTCTCGGCAATATCCAACGCGGACCGTCGTTCTGTTCCCTTAAACGCCATGTGCTCAAGGAAATGCGCAATGCCGTTTTGCTCGAGCCGCTCATGCCGTCCACCGGCCGCCACCCACACGCCCAAAGACGCAGACGCCAAACCCGGCATATGTTCTGTGACGACGCGCACGCCGTTTGCCAAACGATGAATTTCTACAGTCACTTTGCGCGCATCTTTCGGATCAAGCCTTCAATCTCCCCCAGATCATTCGCCACGCGAGTGACCCGCTCTGGGCGTTGATAAAGATCCGCCATCCGGTTTGGAAGGGGGGGGCGATACCCTGTCGCGGCTTCCACCGCATCCGGGAATTTCGCAGGATGCGCGGTTGCCAGCGTCACCATCGGCGTCGCGCCCGAGATATGCTCCTCAGCCACCTTCACGCCCACAGCCGAATGCGGGCACAATACTTCTCCCGTGCGCCCATGCATGGCCTGGATCGTCTCGCTGGTTTCTGCTTCCGACGCCCGTCCCGATCCATAAATGTCCCGCAATACACCAATCGCCCCCTGAGACACCGGGAACCCATCCCCTGACTTCAATTCATCCATCAACTGAGCCACCGCCCCACCGTCGCGCCCATAGGCATCGAACAACGCACGTTCAAAGTTCGAAGACACCTGAATGTCCATCGAAGGGCTGATCGACGGTGTCACACCTTCTTTGGTGTAAGCTCCCGTCTCCAAGGTCCGATGCAGAATGTCGTTCTGGTTCGTCGCAACCACCAGCCGATCAATCGGCAACCCCATCCGCTTGGCGATATAGCCCGCAAAGATATCCCCGAAATTGCCGGTGGGTACTGTGAAACTCACCGCCCGCTCCGGTGCGCCCAGGGACACAGCCGACGAGAAATAATAAACCACCTGCGCCAAAACTCGGCCCCAGTTGATCGAGTTCACGGCCGCCAAGCTCACCTCATCGCGAAACTCGAAGTCCGCGAACATGTCCTTCACAGCCGCCTGACAATCATCGAAATCGCCATCCAACGCCAAAGCATGCACGTTGGCTTCAACCGGCGTTGTCATCTGACGCCGCTGCACTTCGCTCACGCGCCCATGTGGATACATGATGAAGACATCCACCGCATCGAGGCCCCGAAAGGCTTCAATCGCCGCCGATCCCGTATCTCCACTGGTCGCACCCACGATCGTCACGCTCTTGCCTGCTCGCGTCAGTGCTGCCTCGAACATCTGTCCGATGAGCTGCATGGCGAAATCTTTGAACGCAAGCGTCGGTCCGTGAAACAGCTCCAACAAGAAATGATTGGGACCGAGCTGCACCAAAGGTGCCCGCGCATCATGCCCGAAGGACGCATAGGCCCGCCCGACAATGTCGCCGAACTCCTCGTCCGTGAACGTGTCGCCAATAAACGGCCGCATCACGCGGAACGCCTGTTCCTCGTAAGTAAGACCGGCCAACGCCGCGATGTCCGACTTCGACATCTGCGGCACGCTCTCAGGCACATAAAGTCCCCCGTCCCGCGCTAGCCCCGTCAGCATGGTTTCTTCAAAATTCAGAACCGGAGCACTGCCCCTGGTCGATACGTATTTCATCTCTGTTCCTCGCGGCGTCCCCGCCTCATACGCCAAAGAAAAAACAAGGTCATCCCCACCCAGACAGCGGCGAGCCCAAACCAC
>CAYPVG010000312.1:0-5200 GCA_964414085.1 uncultured Boseongicola sp.
ACTTGTGATTGACACGCCTGCAGGGCGCATCGTCCACACGGGCGACTTTAAGCTCGACCAAACGCCCCTGGTCGGTGAACCCTGGGATCCGGAGTTTTGGGCAGCAATCGCGGAAGACGGAGTGAAGGCGCTGGTTTGCGATTCGACCAACGTGTTTTCGCCACACGCTGGGCGCTCCGAAGCCACCGTTGGCCCAGAGATCACCAAGCTCGTTCGCGAAGCCGATGGTATGGTTGTGGCAACGACGTTTGCTTCAAACGTCGCGCGGGTCAAAACGCTTGCAGAAGCCGGGCGCGAGGCTGGACGTTCTGTCTGCCTCCTTGGTCGCGCAATGCGCCGGATGGTGGAGGCTTCTGTGACGACAGGTGTTCTCACAGACTTTCCAACAACAGTGTCGCCAGAAGACGCGGCAGATATCCCAAGCGAAAACCTCATGCTGCTGGTCACGGGGAGCCAGGGAGAGCGCCGCGCTGCTTCGGCCGCATTATCGCGTGGCAAGTACCTTGGGCTGGAAATGAAGGAAGGCGATCTCTTTTTGTTTTCTTCCAAGACCATCCCCGGAAACGAACGTGGCGTGAACCGGATCATAAATGCCTTCTCGGAAAAGGGCGTGGATGTCGTGGATGATAGCTCTGGTCTATACCACGTGTCCGGGCACGCGAACCGGCCGGATCTGGATGTCATGCATGAAACGGTGAAGCCCGAGATGGTCATTCCGATGCATGGCGAACATCGACATTTGCGGGAGCATGCGAAACTAGCGCGCTCCAACGGTTTGAAAAGCATCATCGCGCCCAATGGAACGATGCTTGATCTGACCGGCGATAAGCCGCGTGTGACCGAATACATCGAAGCGGGCCGGACGTATCTGGATGGCAGCGTGCAAATTGGCGCGCTGGATGGCGTGGTGCGTGATCGGATAAGGATGGCGTTGAACGGCCATGTGCTGGTGACCCTGATCGTCGAAGATGACGAGGCTTTGGGAGATCCATGGGTGGAGATTTCGGGTCTTCCCGAAACAGGTTCGTCGAGAGCACCACTGGTGGACATTTTGGAAGAGGACCTGGGTCAGTTCATTGGGCGCGCAAAGCGGAAGACGTTGTCGAGCGACGAGGCGCTGGAAAAAGAGTTGACCCAAATCGCGCGACGGACCACTCAGGACGAGATTGGCAAAAAACCTGAAGTAACCGTTGTTATTTCGCGGCTAAGCGCCTGATGCCGCCAATTGTCTTTGACCTTGATGGAACGCTGATCGACAGCCTTCCTGATGTCACCAAGGCTGTGAACCTTTTGTTGGAGGAAGTCGGTCATCCTTTGGTGGACCGGATACTCGTCAACACATTGGTTGGTAGCGGCGAGCGGGTTCTGATGAGTCGGTTGATCGCAGCGACTGATTTATCGGGAGCGGATTATGAGCATCTTCTTCAGCGGTTCATTGAGCATTACAAAATTGCTGCTTTGGACACTGAGCTTTTCCCCGGCGCGATGGACGCCTTAAAGAGCTTGAAAGGGAAGGGCGTGCCAATCGGGCTTTGTACCAACAAACCACGCGCCCCACTTGTTCCGACATTGGAAGCCGCCGGTTTGGAGAGCATTTTCGACGTTGTGTTGGCTGGCGACGATTTGGACCGCCGCAAACCTGATCCAGCACCTTTATTTCATTGTTTCCAGACACTTGGGTCCGAGGTTGGTGTTTACGTCGGTGACAGCGAAGTAGACGCAGAGACTGCCAAAAGAGCGGGCGTTCCGTTTGTTATCTTCGAGCACGGCATTCGCGTAAGCGCGATCGAAGACATCCCGCACACAGCGCGTTTTGGCGCGTTTGGAGATCTTGAGGCGGTATTGGATTCACTGATTTAGCGAGTCAGTCTGTGTCCGCCCTGATCCGCAGTCCGACATCAGTTTCCAGAATCTGGCCGCCATAACACCAGTTCCCGCTTTTGATTTCGTGGATGCGTACAGATGTGTTCTCGTACATTTTCCCGCCAGCAGCATCTCCAAAAGCGCGGGCGACGTCTTTCATAATGCGGTGGCGATCGGCTTCATCGAAGACGCCTTCCATGACGGTAATGTCGATAAGTGGCATGTTGCTCTCCTGCTTTCTCGAACCACAGCATAGAAAAAGGCGCGCTTGTCTCCAACCGCGCCCCCGAAACCGTAACCCGATCGTAGTCTTTAGCTTGCGCGACGCTCCTCAAAGCTCATCGCAATAAAGCTTGGCATGTGATCGCCCATCCCCACGACTTTATTGTCGCGATTGTCGTCGCGTCGCCCACGTCCGCGCTTTTGCTCTTCGCGCGGTGTGTCGGTGTTTGCGGGAGTCTGTGGTTCGCTCGCCACCGCCGCTGCTGCTTCGTCTTGCTTTTTTTTGCGTGAACGGCGCGGCTTCTTGGCTTGATCTTCAGTCGTGTCCTGCTTCACCTCTTCGGGCTTGGCATCGACAGAGCTTTCCTTGCGTGGCTTCCCAATCTCTGGCGTTTCAGCGCGTGGGATTTCCTTATTGATGAGTTTCTCAATCGCATCGAGAAGTTTCTCATCAGGACCTGAGCAGATCATGACGGCTTTGCCTTCACGGCCGGCGCGGCCCGTGCGGCCAATGCGGTGGACGTAGTCCTCTGAATGGCTCGGGACGTCGAAGTTGAACACATGGCTCACGGCCGGAATGTCTAAGCCACGCGCAGCCACGTCAGAGGCAACGAGGAACCGCAAATCGCCGTCCCGGAAACGGTCCAATGTCTTGGTTCGCTGTGATTGGTCTAGGTCACCGTGTATTGGAGCAGCATCAAATCCGTATTTTTTCAAGGACTTGGCGACGATATCTACGTCTGTCTTACGATTACAGAACACAATCGCGTTGGTGCAGCTATCGCCTTCGCGCTCTATCAGCTTGCGCAATACTTTGCGCTTTTCGGTCCCTGCGCGATCGCGACGGGACGCGCGGAACATGACAACTTCCTGTGCGATGGTCTCGGAGGCCGTGGCTTGGCGTGCCACTTCGACACGCTCCGGGTTTGACAAGAATGTGTTTGTGATCCGCTCGATTTCGGGTGCCATCGTCGCCGAGAAGAATAGCGTCTGACGGGTAAACGGTGTCAGTGAAAAGATGCGTTCAATGTCAGGTATGAACCCCATATCGAGCATGCGGTCGGCTTCATCCACCACCATGATTTCGATGCCCGTCAAAAGTAGTTTGCCGCGCTCGAAGTGATCCAAAAGGCGTCCGGGTGTAGCAATCAACACGTCAACACCGCGGTCGATCAGTTGATCCTGTTCTTTGAAGCTGACACCGCCGATCAACAGCGCCTTCGTCAGTTTCACATGCTTTGCATAGGTATCGAAGTTTTCCGCAACTTGGGCTGCCAATTCACGCGTTGGTGCAAGCACGAGACTGCGTGGCATACGCGCGCGCGCACGGCCGCGTGCCAGCATGGAAATCATCGGGAGCGTAAAGCTTGCCGTTTTCCCCGTACCTGTCTGAGCGATACCAAGAACGTCGCGGCCTTGCAGAGCAGCGGGAATTGCACCTGCTTGAATTGGAGTAGGAGTTTCGTATCCGGCCTCTTCAACGGCCTTTAGGATCTTTGGCGACAGCGCCAGATCAGAGAATTTCGTCATCTCGGTCCATGGTTTACGGACCGAATTCGTGGCCCGTCGGCTAGGCGGCGCGGGTCCGTATGACCACAGGCTTATCCACAAGCTGCCGCGTTTGGGGAAACAGGTAGGTCAAAGATGCTGTGAGGTCAACGTCTTAACGGAAATGTGCACAATTGCTCAAAAACCGTGTGATTGTTTCGTTGCCGGCGGAAACCATTGGAACTCTGTTGGTTTTCCATTGTGCAGCAAATGAAGGCGTTTTTTGTGGTCTGGTTTACGTAACGTTATTTCGCCCTGAGGCCATTGCCACGTCTTCGGCCAGTTCAGATTGCACTTTGCCGCTAATGCGCTTTGCTGGGTTTTGAGAGGGTGAGACTGCCCAAAAGGAACTATGATCCAGTGACTTATCCCCAGTTCTTGATTTCTGCTCTAGACCATCATCTCTTTCGTCGCAGACAGCTTTAAATCGGGGTAATCACGTTCGATCCGGTCGATGTCCCACTGGAGGCGCGTCAGATACACGGTATCGCCGTCATTATCCTCAGCCATGTGACCTTTGTTTGCTTTCACAAAGGCTTCGACTTTGTCCTTCGGCCCCGTAACCCATCTTGCCGACGTGAATTGCGAAGGTTCAAATCGTACGGGCAGTCCGTATTCCAGCTCAATCCGACTTGCGAGGACTTCAAACTGAAGCTGGCCAACGACGCCGACTATGAAACCGGCACTGAGCATGGGTTTGAACACCTTTGCCGCGCCTTCTTCGGCGAATTGCATCAGAGCCTTCTCAAGGTGTTTTGCCTTCATAGGATCGCCTGCACGAACGTTCTGCAAAAGCTCTGGTGCAAAGGACGGAATGCCCGTGACTTTAATTGTTTCGCCCTCGGTCAGCGTATCTCCGATCCGAAGTTGGCCATGGTTCGGTATGCCGATGATGTCTCCGGCCCAAGCTTCTTCCGCCAACTCGCGGTCAGAAGCGAGGAAAAGCACAGGGTTCGAGATTGCCATTGGTTTCTTCGAACGCACATGGGTCAATTTCATGCCGCGTTGAAAATGTCCCGAAGCAAGGCGCACGAAGGCCACCCGGTCGCGGTGCTTTGGGTCCATGTTGGCCTGAACTTTGAAAACAAAGCCCGCGACTTTGGTTTCGTCTGGGCTCACTTGACGCGGAGATGCCGATTGCGGTTGTGGTTCCGGTCCGTAATTCGCGATACCATCCATCAATTCCTTCACGCCAAACGAATTAATGGCAGAGCCGAACCAAATTGGCGTGAGCGTGCCGTCGAGAAACGCCTGGTGGTCGAAGGCGGGCAGCAATTCGCGTGCCATCTCCACTTCTTCGCGAAGCTGTTCCAAGAGGTCGGCGGGCACGTGTTTGGCAAGCTTAGGGTCGTCCAAACCATCAATCTTGATCGATTCCGCGCGCTTGTTGCGGTCGCCGCGCTCCATCAATTCAAGCCGGTCGTTCAGCATATCGTAAGAGCCTATGAAATCGCGACCAACACCAATAGGCCATGATGCCGGTGTTACGTCGATCGCTAAGTTTTCCTGGATCTCGTCGATGATCGCGAACGTTTCCCGGCTCTCCCGGTCCATCTTGTTACAGAAC
>CAYPVG010000313.1:0-3630 GCA_964414085.1 uncultured Boseongicola sp.
GGAAGGCGCGACAAGATCGCTACTCCGTTGAAGGATTTTTGTCCATGAGTTTCAACGGTGTAGCCCATGTCCTCGAAATGCTCCCGGGGGAAGTTTTCGTCGATGGATTTGATTTCTTGCAGGAGGGCTACGTCAGGTTTCTGGTCGTTGAGCCAGTCAGTGAGAGCCCCGATGCGCGCCTTGATGCCGTTGATGTTGAAGGTCGCGATACGCATGGAGTTGCCCCTTGTTTCACACGTTTTGGGGCATCGCGGCGGGGCCTTCAACCTTAAATCGGTAAAGCGTCGGTGTGACGTCGGTATTACGTCGGTGCATGCGTTCGCTGCTGTGACAGAATCTTAACGACGGATTTGGTGCCTCCGGCGGAGGTATTTGGGAAAGGGTGATGGTGAGAGGCGCGCGCCCCGGAACGAGGGAGGAGTTTTCCGGGCGCGCGCCCTGTCTTCGAGGGAATAAAGATGATCTCGTCTTGGGGCGGTGGTTCAGGCCGTTGATCCCCTTTCGGAAACAATCTGAATACTTTTTGCTGATTGATGATGGCGGGAATGGGGCAGTGCCATGATTATTTCGTGAAGGGAAACATTGGGCTGAAAATTGGTCGTATGTTGATGGACCTGCGAAAATAAGCACTGTCCGGGTTCGATTTCAGGATTTTTTTAACATGTGTCCTCCGTTTGGCTGACAGTCGCTTTCGACGTCTTGTCCTAATCCTTGTCCTGTCATCGGGCGTGCGGCCCACCAAACAGGAGAAGCGGATATGGATTATTCACAAGGGATCGCCTTCGGAATGTGCAAGTCCATTGCATCGGAATCGAAGGAAGCAGAATGGATTAGAGATGAAGATGCTTACTATCGTTCAGCTTCGGTCGTAGACTTTTCGAAGGTGCGGGACTTTGTTGGGCTTTGGACGGTGCGTTTGGCGTCGGTCATCTCTTGGCTGTGCAGCATCGCGCGTCGACGACGGTTAATTCGTATGAACGCATCTTGAGGCGAGACATGGGTGTGACGTGAGCGACGAAGAAACCGCCATACTGTACTTGATTGAACGCGAGACGTTCGCGTTCTTGAGCCGCGATCTTGAAGGCTGGGCTGAGTGTTGGTTGCGGAGCGAAGCTGTGCGGCGTCTTGGGGCGTTGATGGGTGGCGTGATGGAGTATCAGGAAGGCTGGGAACTTGAGTACGAAATGACAGAGCGGTTCTTTGAACGGTTTCCCGTACCAAACCCTGAGGCAGCACGGTCCATGCGTCGCACCAACATTTCGATCCGCGTCTCGGACGTGATGGCCTGGGTGTCTTTTGATCAGTATGGTGCGCCTTCTGACGATCCTTTGGTCACGGCAGGGCTAAGCCATCAGGTGCGTATTCTCGAGAAGGTGGATGGTGCCTGGAAGATCGTTATGGCGGGGCATGGCGATACGTCGCTTGAATACTTCGACTTTCCGGTTGTTCGCGTGGACGACGCCTGCCGGATTGAGTGGATGAATGATGCGGCCAAGGCGGAGTTGGCAGAGCATCCCGCTTTGACGAAAAGTGGTGCGCATTTGCGCGGGAGATATGGATCGGACGATAAGCGGCTGCGTGCGGCGGTTCAGGAGATGTCGTCGCTGACTATTATGGAGCGTCGTCCGTCTATCCGTGCGCCACGTGGGAGGATGGCTGATCCAGTCGTGCTCACCGGCGGGACAGCAGACGAGCAGCATATCGTTTGGGTTTCGGCTCAAGACGGCGGGTTGTTGGTCACCTTCCGCGATCGCAACAACGAACGGGTGAGGTTGGAGCAAGCGGCTGAGTTGTTTGAACTGTCGCCGACGCAGGTACAGGTGGCCGAGTTGATCCTTGAAGGGCAAAGTGTTCAGAGCATTGCGGATCGTTTGGACGTTACTCTGAGTACCGCCAAGACGCATCTTGCACGAATTTTTGACAAGACGGGAGCTCGGAGCCAGCCGGCTTTGGTTTCGAAGTTGTTGGGTGTCGGGCCGCCGCGTTAGGTGATTTGCGCGAGAGCAGAGCGGGAGCGAGATCTTGGATGTGCTAGAGAATGAGACTGATCAAGAAAAAGCGGTTCTTCAGGTAATTGAGGACGAGAGCGCGGCGTATTTTGCCAACGATTTTGATGCGCTGGCCGAGTGTTGGCTTCAGACCGATGATGCCATTCGTATGTTTGCAGGACCGCGTCTTGGGGTTCGAAAACATAAAGGATGGGCGCAGATCGGCGCGGGGTTTCGCAAGTCTATGGAGTGGGCACCCCAGCATTACGATGCGCGAGAGTATCTGCGGCGGCGAAATGTTCAGGTCTCGATTTCAGGGGATATTGCCTGGGTGTACTACGATCAGGTTCTCGCGAAGAACGACCCTGGTTTCATTACAGATAGCCTGCAGTTTGAGACAAAGATATTGCACCGCGTGGAGGGAAAGTGGCGCATAGCTTGTATGATCCTTGTGGTGCCTGAAAAAGCGCAGGCGAAAACGCCAGAAGTTCGCCTCGACGAAGTGGGGAAAGTTGTCCAACTCAATGAGGAGGCGAAGGCCCGTCTTAGCGAATTTCCGGGACTGAAGATCGTAGGCGATCGGCTTGTCGCTTGTGATCGGGAGATGGACAAAGGATTTCAAGAGGCGCTCAAGGAACGCGTCGGATTTTTAAAGACGATGTTTGCGCCGAACCTTTTGAACAGGTCTGTACAGCCAATACCCTTGGGGACTGACGAATACTCACGGCCGATGTTTTGTTGGATGCGCGTCGTGCAGAGCGAAATTTCTGTGACGTTCGATGATGCCGCAGCGATGGAGGACTGGATTGGGCATGCTTCTGAATTGTTTGGGTTGTCTCCTTCTCAAAGGCGGTTGGTCGAACTGCTTATTCGCGGATTGGATTTGCCCCATATAGCAGACGAAATGGGTGTTCGGGTATCGACTATACGCACGCAGTTACGACGCGTATTTGATAAGACTGGCACCAACAGTCAGACAGCGTTGGCCGCGAGCGTCATGAGTGTACGGAAACCCGGGTGAACTGTTCGGTCAGCTTTCGGTCGTGAGCCAGTCTTTGGCTTTATCCGCATCATCGGGCGCGAAAGTCTCGATGGTTAGGCCCGGGATCATCATGCCTTCGATGTCGGCGGCAGTTCTGAGCCAGGCCTGATCGGCTACGACGGCCACTTTGCCGATTTTCGGGATCGCGGCGAAAAGGCGGGGGATAAAGCCCATCTCGACTGCGAGGGCTTGGAGTTCGGGGAACTCGAAGCTTTCTATTGTGTAGAGGAAGTCGGTTTTCTCAGCGGCTTCGACAATGGCGAGGAACTCTTCAAGGCCGGATTTCATCTCAGCCTCAGTGATTTTGCCACCGATGGTCAGGCGGACAAATCCGCCTTTGTCGCAGTCGAGGTTAAACATGGTTGGCGCCTTTCGATTTGGGGCGCCCGGGTTGCTTACATCGAGAAGCTTACGCCGCAGCCGCAACTTGAGGCGGCATTGGGGTTTTCGATGACAAAGCGGGCACCGATGAGTTCTTCGGAGAAGTCGATCACGGCATTGGTCAAAAACGGCAGGGACACTTCGTCCACAACGACTTTCTGGCCATTGTCTTCAAGGATCAGGTCGCCCTCGGCAGGATCATCAAGGTCAATGTTGTAC
>CAYPVG010000314.1:0-2916 GCA_964414085.1 uncultured Boseongicola sp.
GATCGTATGCACTCGGTGAAAGTGGCGTCAGATGCGTAAGCTTGCCCTTGCTCTGGCACTGGTCGCGACACCGCTGGCTGCCCAGGATGCGGAAGATGGCGCTGGCCCAAACCTTGTGATTGAAGTCGCTGGGGAATCCGCCGGTACGATTGTGATTGACCTTCTGCCCGATGTCGCTCCGCTTCATGTCGAGCAGATCACCGGTCTCGCAGGAGAGGGCGCCTACAACGGCGTCGTGTTCCACCGTGTGATCGACGGGTTTATGGCCCAGACGGGTGACGTGCAGTTCGGCAAACTTGGCGGCGACATGCGTCTTGCAGGGCGCGGCGGGTCGGAGCGTCCTGACATCCCAGCCGAGTTCTCGGATGTCCCTTTTGACCGCGGTGTCGTCGGCATGGCGCGTGCGCAAGATCCAAACTCGGCCAACAGCCAGTTCTTCATCATGTTCGACGAAGGCTATTTCCTGAACGGCCAGTACACAGTCGTCGGTCGTGTTGTCGAAGGCATGGATATTGTTGATGCGATCAAGCGCGGTACGGGCCCGAATGGCGCTGTCGTCGGCGAGCCTGATCGCATGGCAACTGTGACGGTCACTGAATAATAAGAAACGCGGCCCGGAACCGATCCGGGCCGCGTCCTTTCGCTTGAGGTCTCAAACCGCGTGCGGCAGCAGGCGTTCGACCTCGCTCCGATAGGGCGTCGCACCTTCCGGCAAGTCGGGAACGATCACAGCATCCTTGTAGCGCAACTGTTTCAGCATAACCGGCACGAGCCGTTTGAATGCCGCAAACAACGACGGCTCAGGCGCCGGAAGATCATGCTTCAATAGCTCGTGCAGCTCCGGCAGCCGATAGTAAGGCACCATCGTGAACATGTGATGCTCAACGTGGTAGTTCATGTTGAGGTAAATGAACCGCGAGATTGGGTTCATCAACACCGTACGCGTGTTCAACCGGTGATCGGTGACATTCTCAGCCATCCCAAGATGCTGCAGTACTCCCGTCATCACTCTGTGCCACGCGCCGTAAAGGCCCGGCAGACCAATCACCATCAGCGGCAGGAACGATCCCATGCCAATCGCCAAACCAATTACAGCCCCGTAGATCAACAACCAAACGCGTGCGACAAAGAAAACCGAAGCATGATCCTGCTCGCGCAAGTAGGGGGCCTCTTCCGGGTGAATGTGTCCCCGAATATGCAGCAGCCAACGGCGGACCATGTGCCAGTTGTCGAGCAACCCAAAGACATTCAGGAACAGCTTGAACAAATCCGGCGGTCGCATCGCCTGAATTTCCGGATCTCGTCCAACGACGATGGTGTCTGTGTGATGCCGCACGTGGCTCGCACGCCAAACAACCGGGCTCCGCACCAGCATGAAACTCGCGATCTGATAGACCACGTCGTTCATCCATTTCGTTTCAAACGCCGTGCTATGTCCGCACTCATGCCAACGCGCATCCGAGGCAGAACCGTACAAAACGCCGTAAGCGAGCCAGAACGGAGCCGACCACCAAGACGGCCAAAGCGCTATCCCGATGCTCGCAAACAGCACCATAAGACCCAGCCACAAGACCGTGTCCTTCAGCGCACGTGCGTCGTCTTTTTCCATGAGTCTGCGAATGTCAGCCGGGTCGACCTTCGGCCTGAACCAAGATGGTTTGGCCAGACCCGCAGCTTCGGCTTTCGCCGCGCCTGGGCCAACAAGAGAGTAATCTTCGGCGGTTTGCGTATCTGTCCTCAGGTCGTCCATGGTTCGCCCCGTCAAACGCAGCCCGCAAAGCTGCAAAGGTTGCGCGGCGCTCTCACGCCGCGCAAAGCATCATGTTCAGCCGACGCTTGCGAGCTCTTGCTCGAGGTCGCCGATCTCGGCACCACCCGACATCAGACGGCGCATTTCTCCGTCCGAGATGTCTTCCGACTTGCTCGAGCCGATCACCTTACCCAAAGCAAGGAAGGTAAAACGGTCCCCCACAAGACGCGAGTGGATCTCGTTGTGCGTGATGAAGATGATCGCGATATCGCCACGGGCGCGGACCTTCTTGATCGTTTTCAGAACACCCATCTGCTGCTTTTGACCAAGCGCAGATGTTGGCTCGTCAAGGATCAGAACCTTCGCACCGAAGTAAATCGCGCGGGCAATCGCCAGCGTCTGACGCTGACCACCCGACATCGTACCCACAGCCTGCGTCGGATCAGAGAAGTCGATCCCGATCTTCAGCATCTCGTCGTGGGCGATCTGGTTCATTTCTTCCATGCGCATCGTGCCCATTGGGCCCTTAAGCTCGCGTCCCATGAAGAAATTGCGCGTCACGCTCATCAGCTGGTTCAACGCGAGGTCCTGATACACCGTGCCGATACCCGCTGCAGATGCATCGCGAGGAGAGCGGAAGTTCACCGCTTTCCCTTCGATGTAAATCTGCCCGCTGGTGGGCTGGTGCCCCCCGGCAAGCGTTTTGATCAAAGTCGACTTACCGGCCCCGTTGTCCCCCAGCAAAGCGTGAACTTCGCCGGGATAGACTTCGAGATCAACACCACCAAGCGCCGTGAAGGGCCCAAACTGCTTAACCAGATTTTCTACGCGTAGATATGGTTCAGCCATTTTAGATACCTCCCGTGATACGTTTGCGGATGCGTTCGTTGGCGAACACTGCGGCGAGCAGGATCGAGCCAAGGAACACGCGGAACCAAGCGCCGTCGATCTCTGGAATGAAGAACACCGCATTGGCCACAAGGCCGACGGTGATCGCGCCGAAGACCACACCGATGATCGATCCGAAACCACCCGTCATTATCGTGCCGCCCACAACAGCGATCGCGATCGCGAAGAGCTCCATCAGGTTGCCTTTCGCGGCATCCGATGTGTCGGTGTCAAACACCTGGCAGGCGGCGAACATGGTCGCGCAGAACGCAGTGACC
>CAYPVG010000315.1:0-4965 GCA_964414085.1 uncultured Boseongicola sp.
AATGCAGACCGCGAGACCAGCACGCAGCGTTTGTTGGAAGCGTGCGGCGTTTCAAATGAGTACGCCCAACTAGCTATGAAAGGTTACGAGGGAGACTCGCAGGCGGGTTTGCGGGATATGGATATCACAAAGGGCGAACCCCTTGCGCCCCGACATTTCGACAGGATTTCCGAGCTATTGGATCGCTGGGGCTGCGGCGATTACAGGGTCGGCAGACTAAGAGCCCTTGGGGCTGGGTAGTGTGTGCCACGAGGTTGGACCGCTGCAATGCTCCTGTGCATTGAAGCACGCGCTCTTGAATATGTGCCAACTGGTTGGGCCGTCTGCACAATTGTGGCCTATGCTTTCAGCGGCCTATGTTGACTGTCTTCGCTGACAATACGGGCCGGAGATTTTCTAATCGCGAGGCGCAGAAGCGGCGGAACTGTAAGCAGGGTCAAGAACGCGGACATGGACAATCCGCCGACAACGACCGCTCCAAGGCCGCGATAAAGCTCCGAACCTTCCCCAGGGAAAAGGATGAGCGGCAGCATCCCCATGACACTGGTCAAAGTACTCATAAAGATCGGTCGAATGCGGTTCCTGGTGGCCTCCTCAATAGCATCGATGGGCTCCATGTTGTCTTCGCGGAGATGATAGAGCGTTTGATGCACAATCAGGATGGCGTTGTTCACGACGATCCCGACGAGGATGATGAACCCAAGTAGCGTGAGCATATCAAGTGGCTGAGTCTGATATGTATTCAGCAACGCAAGTCCACCGACGCCGCCCGCTGCGGCAACGGGAACAGCGATCATGATCACAAGCGGCAACACAAAGCTCTCAAACAGAATTGCCATCACAAGGAACACAATGATCAGAGCGACAATCAGGTTGATCTGAATAGCCGACCACGTTTGGCTGAGCTGGTCCGCCGTGCCGGACACGCTGAGGCGGATGTCGCTCGGCAGCCCTTGTTGTTCCAACGCGTCCACAACTTGCGTTTCAAGAATGTTCACGGCTTGCTCAAGAGGCAGGTTATTGGCGGGGCGGACCTCCAGGGTCACCGTCCGAAGCCGCTCGCGGTGTCTGATTTCGGTCGGTCCCGCGGTAAGGACAACGTCTGACAGGGCTGAAACAGGCACGATCTGACCATTGGGTGTTACAACCGGGTAGTTCCCGACGTCCTGCGTGCGTGCCGCCGAGGTCACATTTGGGTCGCCCTTTAGAACAAGGTCCACTCGTTCAGAACCTATGGTGATTTGAGCGACGCGGAGCCCGTCATTGAACGCGTCCACAGTCTGGGCAAGGCCTGAGCTATCGAGCCCGGCATCCGCCAGCCGAAGCCGGTTAGGGATCAGCCGCACTTCTGGCGCACCAAGTTCTAACCCTGGGATCGGCCGGAACTGGTGACCTTCTGAACGCGGAAGGATCTGAGATACGAGGCCCGCAGCACGACCTGCCACGCCGAGAATAGTGTTGAGGTCCTGACCAGAAACATTGAGCTCGATCGTACGCCCGCCGCCAACGCCTCGTCCAAAGAGCGAGGGCTGCGTCATAAAGCCGAAGGTTCCGGGTTCCGCAAAAATTGGTCTGCTCAAGACAGGGATTAGATCGCCCGCGCGTTCGCCGTCGACCGCTGCGGCGCCTACGAACGAGTTGCCGGGTGTGGCGACAAAAAAGAAATTCTCAATTGTCGGCGTTCCATCTTCCAAAGCCGGGGCAGGGGCAGCTGCCCATAAGGGCTCCGCCACGCCCTCGATGCGCTGGGCAATCGTTTCCGTCGTGGCGAGGTTGTAACCGGGTGGTGGTATCAGCACGCCGAATACGAGATTGCGGTTGCCTTCCGGCAAGTACTCAAGCCGCGGCAGGAAAGTCCAGCGTGCGACTGCTGCACCGCCGGCGATGACGGCGACCATCAGAATACCGACACCACGCACGCGCACCGTTAGCCGAACGTATGCCATGACAAGTGCGTGAAATCCTGATGCAAGGTGATCTATGCCCCATAGGCGCATCGGCTTGCGGTCGTCAGACCTCAGCAGTCGGCTCGAAAGTGCTGGGATGACGGTTACCGCGACCAAGAGTGACAAGAGCACAGAGACAGAGATCGCCACTGCAATGTCCCGGAACAGCTGGCCTGCTTCCAGCTCCATGATCAAAATAGGAATAAACACTAGTACAGTGGTCAGCGCCGAAACCAGAATTGCGCCCCAAACCTGCCGCGCGCCTTGATAGGCTGCCTCTCGCCTGCCGAGACCCGCTTCCCGAAGTCTGAAGATGTTTTCGAGAACAACGATTGCGGCATCCACGATCATGCCGATGGCAAACGCGATGCCGGCAAGGGAAATCACGTTTAGCGTTCGGCCCGTCAAAGCCATGACAACAAAGGTTGCCACGATTGAGACCGGAATAGCGAGAGAGACAATCAGCGTGGCGCGGGGGCTTCGCAAGAACAACAGAAGGATCAGCGCGGCAAGACCCGCACCGATCCAAATGTTTTGGACCACAAGGTCTATCGCGCCTTGGATATATATCGTTTCGTCGTAGACGAGGTCGGCGACAAGACCAGCGTTCGCAAGCGGACCGGCTTGCAATTCATCAAGAACAACACGCAATTCTTCCATAGTACTGATGACGTTTGCACCGGCCTCGCGCACGACGTTAAACGCAAGTCCCGCTTCGCCTTTGAAACGAAGGCGGGTTGTTGACTCGCGATAGGCGAAGCTTACCTCGGCGACATCGCTGACGCGGACGCGACCACTTTCACCTTGAGCGACGCCTGACCGAAGGACGACATTTTCGATAGCTTCCTCGGTATTCAGGCTGCTTTCTGTGCGCACCACATAGCGTCGTTTGCCTTCGTCAACATCGCCCGCCGAGATCGAAATGTTCTCACTTCTGAGTTTTCGAACAACCTCCGGCACGGTCAGTCCGAACCGCGATAGACGTTGAGGGTCAATCACCACCTGAAGCTCGCGCGATGTGCCGCCGAACACGTTAACTGCCGAGACGCCCTCGATGCGCTCGACACGGTCCTTCACCACGTCTTCCAGAAAGTCCCCATATGTCGGCATTGATCGTGTGTTGCCTTCAGCCGCGGTCAACAGAACCCATGCGATCGGGCTGTCGTCCGAGCCTGACGTGTTCAACGTTGGCTCGCTCGCCTCATCGGGATATCCGCCGACGCGGTCCAAACGGTTGGAAACCAACAGAAGTGACTGGCTCATGTCGGTGCCAACGGCAAATTCCAACGTGACCGAAGCCTGACCCGTGCGCGAACGAGAGGTCATTATTTCGAGCCCGTCTAGTCCACGTAAAGTTTCTTCCTGCGGGTTCACAATCTCGCGCTCAATCTCCGAAGGCGCGGCGCCCGGCCAGGATGTTTCGACGACCACAACGGGCTTGCGCACGTCAGGTGCCAGTTGGACAGGGATGCGCGACAGCGAGAGAGTCCCAAAGAGTATCGCAATCAGGACTGCGGCAACGACCGCAACGGGTCGATCGATAGCGTAGCGGATGAGGTTCATCCGTCTGTTCCCATCATGTTGGGCATTATGTCCTGACCAGGACGCAGGCGTTCGTTGCCACGCACGACGACAAGATCGCCCTCGGCCAGACCCGACAGCACCTCGTACCTGTCGCCCAAGGGGACTCCGATAGTCACATTGCGAGGTTCCGCTTTGTTTTCGGCTGCTACGAAGACGGTCCAACCACCTCTGGCCTGTACCAATGCGTCTTTTGGGACGGACAGCATTTCGCGCGCTTCGCCGATGGGGACGTTCACGGTAATTGACTGCCCGACAGCAACCAGAGCCTTTCCGCTTCCGTTCTCTGCCGTGAAAATAGCCGTCCGCGTTCGGGTGGATGGGTTCTCTACGGGAATGATAGCTCTCAGCGAAAGGTCAATCGCCGCGCCCGTCTCTGTTGTGGCAGCGACTTTGTCGCCTGGCTCAAGGAATTCGATGTAGCTGGCGGGTATGCTTGCTTCGACCTCAAAGGCCCCAGTGTCGAGCATTCGCACTACCGGTGTACCAGCTTGTATAAACGCCCCGGGTATCGTTGTGACTGCAAGCACAATACCGGAAAACGGTGCGGTGATTTGTGTCCGGGCTAACTGATACCGTGTTTCGGCCAGTTGAGCCTGCGCCGACTTTTCGCGCGCTTCGGCCTCGTCCAGGCGTGCTTGAGCTCCGAACAAGTTGGCTTGAAGGTCATCGAATCTTCCCTGACTGAAAGTGGACGTTCCCCGCAGTGCGGCAGTGCGCTCAAAAGGGATTTTCGCCTGATTTAGCTGAGTTTGGGCGGTGACAGTTCCCGCTTCAGCTTCTGCAACCCGCGCCTCAGATTGTGTGAGGCGAATAGACAAAAGCTCGCGGCTCAACTCGATAAGGATGTCGCCTTCTTCGACGCGATCTCCGGCAAGGACATGCACGGTTTCGACATTTCCGGCGATACGCCCGGCAACGGCACCTTGGCGCGCCGTCACAACCTCTGCAAATATCGGAATGGTTTCCGACAATACACGTGAATCTACTGTCTGGACCCCGACCGCCGCTGGACGTCCCTGAGATATCGCAGTTGAAGCCACGATCGAAAGCGCGGCGGTGACGGCTACAATTGCCTTGACCATGAGAAGCTCCTGTCTTCGCTAAAAGGACATAGAGCGGTTTCTGCGGACGCAAAGTGCATCCTCCAGAAGCTGAAGCTGCAACTGAGAGTCTCAGAGCCAATCAAAGCCGGACGGTCTTAATCGATGATCTCTTGAAAGAGTTCAGGGTAACCCAGCTCTGGATCAAACTTTCCCGTCGCAAGGAACTCCAGAACCTGACGAATAACCAAGGGATCATTCATCATGAATGTGTGCGTCACCGGCAAGGTGATATGCGTCATCATCCCCTCGACAAAGGTCGACGCGACCGAGACCTTGCCATCATCCGGCCCCGGGATCAGTTCGGAATAGATCGGGTTCAGGCTTTGCGATCC
>CAYPVG010000316.1:0-9345 GCA_964414085.1 uncultured Boseongicola sp.
GGAAACAGATGACGGGCGCTATATGATTACGCTGTCAGGCATCAGCCGGTATCGCGTTGTGGAAGAAGTTGAAGGGTTCACACCGTACCGCCGCTGCAATGTGAGCTGGGCTGGATTTGACCGCGACCTCGGACCGCAGGAGCAAGACCCACGATTTGACCGGACATCGTTCTTCGGCGCACTGGGAAGGTATTTTGAGTCTGAGGGTCTGCAAACGGACTGGGAGTCCCTGAAAGAGGCAGAGAACGAGATGCTCATCAACTCGCTCTCCATGCTGTGCCCCTTCGCGCCTGAAGACAAACAGGCGCTCTTGGAAGCACCCTCACTTGAAACCCGTCGTGAAACCCTGCTGACCCTGATCGAATTTGCCATGCGGGGCGGCGGCTCAGATGAGGCTGTACAATGAGCGACACCCAATTTGATCGCCGTATGCTGGAAGCCCTTGTGTGCCCGCAAACGCGCGCGCGACTGACCTACGACGCCGATGCGCAAGAGCTCGTTTGCAAGGCGGCACATCTGGCCTACCCAATTCGCAACGGCATCCCGATCATGCTTGTGGATGAGGCGCGCAAGCTCGACTGATCGCTTACAAAGGCTGCCCTTTCGCCAGCCGCGGCAGATCTCCCGTCAATCCCGCAGCTTCCCGGATCAATCCGCGCCGGAGTCCAGGTAGCGCATTGGCGGCGCCCAAACCCAGATCTCGGATTGTGCGAAGGAACGAATTGTCGTTTGAGAACAGTCGATTAAACCCATCGGTCGCGACAGCAAGGGTCATCACGTCAAAGCGACGCCATTGCCTGTAGCGCTCCAAAACATCCAAACGCCCGATGTCCTCGCCACGCCGTACTGCGTCCGCAAGCACCTCGGCGAGCGCGGCCACATCTTTTAGTCCCGCATTCAATCCCTGTCCCGCAATTGGGTGAACCGCATGGGCCGCATCACCCACGAGCGCGAGGCGTTCGCCCACGAAATCCTGAGCGATCGACAACTCTAAAGGATAGCAGAACCGTTTGCCGGCCAGCGCAATCTCGCCAAGAAAATCCCCGAACCGGGGCCGCAACACGTCCAAGTATGCCTCGTCATCCATGCCCTGAATGGCCGCTGCGCGTTCGGTTTCTTCCGTCCAGACAATGGAAGAACGGTTCCCGACAATCGGCAAGATCGCAAGTGGTCCGGCAGGCATGAAAAACTGATGGGCTGTTCCGTTGTGCGGCTTTTCATGTTCAACCGCGCAGACCAAAGCTGTTTGGTTGTATTGCCAACCTGTGCGCTTGATGCCCGCGCGCTGAGCCACCGAACTGGTTTTCCCGTCGCAACCAACAAGAAGGCGGGTTCGTAGCGTTCGCCCATCGCTTAAGGTCACTGTCATGCCATTGGCATCGGGCGACTGATCCACGACCGAGACTTCATTCAGCTCGGCGATCCCAGCATTTGACACGGCGTCCAGCAGGGCAGGGCGAAGCCGACGGTCTTCGATCATATGTCCCATCGGGCCTTCTTCGATCTCTGCATGATCAAATGCCAGCATCAGGGACGATGGTCCTTCGCCGGCGCGCCCATCGGTCACTTTGATGTCGAGGATCGGCTGGCTCTGGTCCGCAATCGTTTGCCAGACGCCTAAGGCCTTTAGCACTCGCATAGAGGCGATCGACAACGCGTATCCGCGACCATCGAAATCTGTGGATGCACGCGTTGACACGGGCTGAGGATCGATCAGCGTCACCGAAAGCCCAGCGGATGCCAGCGCGAGCGCGAGGCTCGTCCCGTTCAAGCCACCACCTGCGATTACGATATCTGCGTCATATCCCATGCTGCTTGATATGAGTGAATTGCCAGCATTGTCCATGCGTTGTCCTGCCGCTAGGCTCGCCCGGTCAACTGAAACGAGAGGACAAAATGGACGAGTGGTTGTGGGCAAGCGCAGCAGATCTGGGTCGTGGGATCGAGGCTGGCGAAATTGACCCCGTTGAGCTGACTGAGGTCTATCTGGCGGCCATCGAAGCCCATCCGTTTCAAGACCGCATCTATGCGCGTTTGACCAAGGACCGCGCCCGCGCCGAAGCCAAAGCCGCAAGCGAAAGGGCCAAGGTAAGTCTCAGGCGATCTCCACTGGATGGCGTGCCGATTTCCTGGAAAGACCTTTACGACACGATGGGTGTGGCGACTGAGTCCGGCTCGCGCCTGCTTGCAGGTCGCACACCGAAAGAAGATGCACGCGTTTTGCAGGCAGCGACGAACGCAGGTCTCGTTTGCTTGGGCAAAACGCACCAGACCGAACTTGCGTTTTCGGGCCTGGGATACAATCCGAGGACGGCATCGCCCCCGTGCGTCAACGACCACGACGCGGTCTCTGGTGGGTCGTCATCCGGGGCGGCAACATCTGTTGCCTTTGGATTGGCTGCAGCGGGCATCGGGTCGGACACTGGCGGCTCGGTTCGGGCCCCATCGGCATGGAATGACTTGGTTGGCTTGAAAACGGTGTCGGGCCGCTTGTCGCTTGAGGGTGTGGTCCCGCTTTGTGCGCGTTTTGACACTGTTGGTCCTTTGACACGTACCGTCGAGGACGCCGCCCTCTTACTCGCCGCAATGGAAGGTTCGAAGCCAATGTCGCTTGAGGGTGCGACTCTCAAATCAACGCGACTGGCCGTCCTGATAACCAGCGCGTTTGAGAACCTCCGCAACGCCCCGCGTGCCGGGTTTGAAAGTGCGGTCGAAAGACTGACAGCGGCTGGAGCAAAGATTGAAACGATCGAAGTGCCTTGCGTCAGCCAGGCGATGGCGCTCGCCGGCGTGCTGTTCGCTCCAGAGGCTTATGGCACGTGGAAAGATGTGATCGAAGCAAACCCAGACGCGATGTTCCCGCAGGTGCGGGAGCGGTTCCGTGGCGGGGCTGACATCAAAGCCGCTGACTATGTTGCGGCGTGGCAGCAACTCGACAAGCTGCGTGTCGAATACCGCGCGGAAACAGCCGGTTATGATGCCGTCATTTTGCCGACGGTTCCGATCCTGCCGCCGAAACTGGACGCAGTTGCGAACGATGACGCTCTTTTTGTCTCGGAGAACCTGCTGACGCTGCAAAACACGCGGATCGGTAATTTGATGGGTCTCGCTGGCCTTACCGTTCCGACCGGCACGCCATCCTGTGGCATCCTCTTCCAAGGCCCAAATGAAGAGAAATTGCTGCGAATTGGGGCCGCAGCGCAGGTCGCGCTGGCGTAAAAGCCACATTTTCGCGCAACCACCCCTTAAAACCGTCTGTTCTTGGTGGACCGAACGGCTTTCCATGGGCTAACCTTCGAGGAAACGGGGCAAAATGATCCCGAACTTGAGGCAGTTATGGTTTTTCCCGAGCGGTTTTCGAACCTACCGGAATATGCGTTCCCGCGTCTGCGCGCCTTGCTCGATGTGCACGAGCCGGGCGGCGAAGCCTTTAACATGACCATTGGCGAGCCGCGCCACGATTTTCCTGCCTTTGTCACTGACATCATCGCAGCCAACACCGAGGGTTTTCGCAAGTATCCACCGAATGAGGGGAGCCCGGAACTTCTTGATGCGATCAGCGGGTGGCTTCTCCGCCGCTACGACGTTCGCATGCCGCCCGAGCAGATCATGGCCCTGAATGGCACGCGAGAAGGGCTCTACAACGCCATGATGGCGCTTTGTCCAGAAACGAAGAATGGCGCACAACCGATCGTTTTGATCCCGAACCCCTTTTATCAGGTCTACGCCGTCGCCGCGCTATCTGTCGGTGCGGAACCGATGTTCCTGCCGTGCACCAAGGAAACTGGCTTTCTACCCGATTACACAGCGCTTTCGTCCGAGGTGCTCGACCGCGTGACGGTCGCCTACATCTGTTCGCCCTCCAACCCGCAAGGCGCGGTTGCGGACAGAGACTACTGGCGGACACTTCTTGCACTGGCCGAAAAGCATGATTTCCGCGTGTTCGCCGACGAGTGCTATTCCGAAGTTTGGAAGGATGAACCACCGGTCGGCGCGCTTCAGATGGCTGCCGATATGGGCACAGACCCGGAGCGGTTGGTGGTCTTCCATTCTCTCTCGAAGCGTTCGAACCTCCCCGGCTTACGCTCGGGGTTTGTCGCGAGCGGCCCGGAAACGATCAAACACATCCGCCTTTTGCGGTCCTACGCCGGAACGCCGCTCCCGCTCCCGTTGCAGAAAGCAGCAGCGGCCGTTTGGTTGGACGAGGCTCACGTGGACGAAAGCCGTGCGCGCTATCAGGCCAAGTACAAGATCGCCGATAAGGTGTTTCAAGGCATCGACGGCTGTGCATCCCCGGATGCGGGGTTCTTCCTTTGGCTGCCAGTCGACGACGGCGAAGAGACAACGATCAAGTTATGGCGCGAGACGGGCGTGCGGGTTCTTCCCGGCGCGTATCTTGCGCGCGAAGCAAACGGGGAAAACCCCGGCAAGGGCTACATCCGTGTGGCCATGGTTTTGAATGAAGAAGAATTGCAGCGCGGGCTCGAGGCACTCCGCGACTGCATCTACAGGTAAGGAACAGGTAAGAATGGCGTTTCAAACTCGGCATCGCGATCCCCTTTTCGACAGCGACACGCAGGCGATCATTGAACGACGCGGCAAAGAGCTTGTCGGCCTTAC
The DNA here is from genome assembly GCA_964414085.1 of uncultured Boseongicola sp. GTDB lineage: Bacteria > Pseudomonadota > Alphaproteobacteria > Rhodobacterales > Rhodobacteraceae > Boseongicola. Next base: position 4,621 of record CAYPVG010000316.1, read on the forward strand.
CCTTTTGGGCCTCGCAATTCTTGTCGCTTTGATGCTTGGAAGTTACTCGCCAGACGATCCGAACTGGTTGAATGCCACGAACGAACCTGCACGTAATGCGCTTGGGCCCCTCGGCGCGGCAATCGCCTCACCGCTTTATGTCATCGCGGGCTATGGAAGCTGGGCCATTTCCGCGATTCTGGCTGTTTGGGGCCTAAGGTTCGTATTCCACTATGGCGAAGCACGCGCGATGGCCCGCCTAATCTTTGCGCCAATTGCGGTGGCTTTGGTGGCGGTCTACGCCTCGACACACCTTCCAGGCGGGACTTGGGTGCATTCCTTTGGCCTTGGCGGGCTTTTCGGTGACACCGTTCTGGGCGCTATTCTTGGCGTTCTGCCAGTCGCACCCGGCACCGGCCTCAAAGTCATGGCGCTGGTTCTGTTTGGTGGCGCGATTGCGATGATGGCCTTTGTTCTTGGGTTTTCACGTGCCGAACTGTGGGCCTATGTGCGCTACCTCATTGGCGGAATGATCTTGCTCTATGCGACCACGATGACACTGCTCGGGCGCGGTGCTGCTGGTGGGTTCCGCATGGCTGTTGATGCACGCGCAAGGGCCGCCGAGCGCCGCGCACAGCCTGAGGTGCTGCCCGAAGTGGATAATCCGGATGTCAGCCCGGCTGTTTTGCGGGCAACCCGAGCATACCGCAAAGGTTCAGAGGAGCCCAAGAAAACCGGCCTTCTCGGCAAGCTCCCTTCGCTGACCAAGCGCGTGATTGTTGAGGACGACCCAGTTGTTGAGTCAGCCACACAGCCTGCGGAAGGCCTGAGCGCACGTGTCACCGAGGCTGTGAACTCCCGCGTCCGTCGCCCTGATGGCATTCGCGCAGAGCCACCTGTCGAAAGTGACATCCCTCGCACAGTCATGCTCGACGAATTCGGCGAACTGTCGACCTACACAGACGACCTTGCATCGCGCCCCATGCCCGAGCCTGAGCTAGTAGTGACCAAGCACGAGCCTGGTGGTGGGTTTGCTTCGGCGCGTTCCAAAGTGCAGCACCCTGTGAAAAAGGCGGCTCCGTCGAAACGTGCCAAAGCCGAGGCGCAGCCGCAGTTGAATTTTGGCGGCGCGGAGAACGACTTTGAAATTCCACCTCTGAGCCTGTTGAGCGATCCGTCTACCGTGGAGCGCCATCACTTGTCCGATGAGGCCTTGGAAGAAAACGCGCGTATGCTGGAGAGTGTTCTCGACGACTATGGCGTAAAGGGCGAGATCGTTAGCGTTCGTCCGGGCCCCGTCGTGACTATGTATGAGCTTGAACCCGCGCCGGGTCTGAAGGCAAGCCGCGTAATTGGACTTGCCGATGACATCGCGCGGTCAATGTCGGCGCTTGCTGCGCGTGTCTCCACTGTTCCGGGACGCTCTGTCATCGGGATCGAGCTGCCGAACGAGAATCGTGAGAAAGTGGTTCTCCGCGAGTTGCTCTCAGGTCGTGAATACGGCGATGGCAACCACCGTTTGCCCCTTGCATTGGGTAAAGACATTGGCGGCGACCCAGTGGTTGCCAACCTCGCGAAAATGCCTCACCTGCTGATCGCGGGTACCACGGGCTCTGGTAAGTCGGTTGCGATCAACACGATGATTTTGAGCCTGCTCTACAAGCTCACGCCCGAAGACTGCCGCTTGATCATGATCGACCCGAAGATGCTGGAACTCAGCGTCTATGACGGCATTCCACATTTGCTCTCGCCTGTTGTGACCGACCCGAAGAAAGCAGTAGTTGCCTTGAAATGGGTCGTCGGCGAGATGGAAGAACGCTATCGCAAGATGTCGAAAATGAACGTTCGCAACATCGAAGGGTTTAACGGCAAAGTCCGTGACGCTCTCGACAAAGGCGAAATGTTCAGCCGCACCGTTCAGACGGGCTTTGATGACGAAACAGGTGAGCCAATATTCGAGACTGAAGAATTCGCTCCGGAAAAACTGCCCTACATTGTCGTTATCGTGGACGAGATGGCCGACCTGATGATGGTGGCGGGTAAGGAAATCGAAGCCTGCATTCAGCGTCTTGCGCAGATGGCACGTGCTTCTGGTATTCACTTGATCATGGCAACACAGCGCCCATCGGTTGACGTTATCACCGGCACGATCAAGGCGAACTTCCCAACCCGGATTTCATTCCAGGTTACTTCTAAGGTCGACAGCCGCACGATCCTCGGTGAAATGGGGGCCGAACAGCTGCTCGGTATGGGTGACATGCTCTACATGGCGGGTGGCGCAAAGATCACGCGTGTCCACGGTCCGTTTGTGTCGGACCAAGAGGTCGAAGAAATCGTCAATCACCTGAAGAGCTTTGGCGCGCCAGAATACGTTTCTGGCGTTCAGGATGGCCCTGACGAAGACAGCGAAAGCGACATCGATCTTGTTCTGGGCCTCGGTGGCAACACAAACGGCGAAGACGCGCTTTATGACCAAGCGGTGCAGATCGTTATCAAGGATCGCAAGTGCTCGACTTCCTACATCCAGCGCAAACTTGCCATCGGATACAACAAGGCCGCGCGTCTTGTGGAGCAGATGGAGGACAGCGGTCTCGTGAGCGCGGCCAATCATGTTGGCAAACGCGAAATCCTGGTGCCTGAGCAGAACTAACGCCAATTGGGGCAGGGGGCTGATGTCCCCTGTCAAAAGCGTGATATCGCTTATCAGTGGCGCTATCGTGTCTGTCTGCCTATATCGTGAAAAGACAAGAAAACGAGGCCCGACATGCAGCGCAGAACCTTTATTGCAACCGGAATGGCTGTTCTTGCGGCGGCAAGGCCTGCGCTTGCTCAACAGCTCTCGCTCAATGAGATTTCCGCGTATCTGAATGGTATCGAAACGGCGATTTCGCCGTTCACCCAAGTGAACGACGATGGGACCCTCGACACAGGCAAGCTCTATCTTCGTCGCCCGGGTCGGATGCGGTTTGAATACGATCCTCCCAACAACCTGTTGGTCATCGCGGGCGCTGGCCAGTTGGGCATTTTCGACGGGAAATCCAACGTTGGCACTGCTGAACGCTACCCACTACGTCGAACGCCCCTAAACCTCATCCTTGAACGTAATGTCGACCTTGCGCGCCGCAACATGGTCGTGGGTCATGTCTTTGATGGCACATCCACAACCGTCACCATGCAGGACCCGGAGCATCCGGAATACGGCTCGATCGCTTTGAAGTTTACGTCGGCTCCAGTCGAGCTTCGGCAATGGGTTATCCGTGACGGTCAAGGAGCGCTCACCACAGTAATTCTTGGCGAACTAGAGCTTGGCTCGCAAATCGCGCCACGCCTGTTCGATATCGGCCGCGAAGAAAAGAACCGGAACGGCTAGGTCTCAGACCTTCCCACAAGACCTAAGTTGGGCGTCGTAGGCGATCGCACGGGATGCGACGTCGCTAGATACCTTCAACAGCCAGCCCTTCTTTTGGAAGCTTCCGCGACGGTAGCCTGTGCGCCCCTCGTGGTAAGCTAGGTACTGATTGCGTGTATCGTAAAGCGGGATGCCCAACTGCTCACGCGTGCCATTGAAGTACCAGCCCATGAAGTCGGTGGCGTCGTCGATGTCGTCACGTCGCGCACCCCAACTACCGCGGGCGCGGCGGTAATCGTCCCACGTACCATCCAAAGCCTGGCTGTAGCCGTAAGCTGACGATTGACGCCCCATTGGAATGACGCCGAGCGAATACTGCACGGGTGTACGGGCGTTACCGATGAATTTGGATTCTTGATAGATCGTGGCCATTTGAACCGCGACAGGAACACCCCAGCGGTTTTCCGTGCGTTTCATTGCGGTCAAATAGGCCGGGCGCTCGTTCACGATAGAACAGGCGTTGTCGAGATTTTTTGGCGCCGAATAGTCATAGCCGCCGCCGCAAGCTGCGACGAACAAAACCAATGCCAGGGCGCGAAGGGGTCTGCTCATGCCTCAATCGCTCTATTTGTTGTTTTGCCAGTAGCTTACCTGATTTTGGTCCGTCTGGGAACGGTCTTGTCGCGCTATCAGATCACAAAGGCGAGGATGAGCGGTAAGAACCCCACACTCATAAGCGTGGATACAACCACCAAGCCTGCGACAGAGTCTGCATCAGCCCCGTATTTCTCGGCCAATAGGTACGAGGTCACGGCCACAGGTGTCGCGACTTGGACCACCAACACAGCGAACGCTACGTCATCGAGTTTGAACCACAGTCCGACAGGCCAAGCAATGGCGACACAGATGATGACCTTGAGTGCCGATAGCCAGACCATTCTTGCGATGCGACTGGGGGTCAATCGGGCCAAAGCGACGCCTAAAGTGATTAACATCAATGGGATGCCAAGTTGCCCAATCAGAGACAATGTGTTGGTTAGGAAGGTCGGTGTCTCCCATCCCATCCATAGAAAAACGCCGCCCGCGAGGCTCGCGCCGAATAATGGTTCTTTCAAAGCGGGGAGCGGATTACCCCCTCCAGAGACGACCCAAATGCCGTAGGTGAACGATAAAATTGCCATAACTGCAAAGACGACAACTGCATATCCGAGCCCCAAATCGCCGAAAGCAAACAGCGCTAGCGGCAAGCCAAGGTTGCCTGTGTTGCCGAAAGACAAGGGTGCGAGAAAGGTTTGGCGATCGAGTTTGAACCACAGTCCGACAGGCCAAGCAATGGCGACACAGATGATGACCTTGAGTGCCGATAGCCAGACCATTCTTGCGATGCGACTGGGGGT
>CAYPVG010000317.1:0-3694 GCA_964414085.1 uncultured Boseongicola sp.
TCCTGATCGCGGGAACCATTAGCGCAACTTCCATGATGATTGGAGCCGCGGGGGCGGCCATCGTTTCAGTCGTTCTTATCGAAGGGATCCGCCGTTTTGGTCGCATCGAGCCTGGCGCGGCAATGGGCGTCGTTTTCACAGCGATGTTCGCAGGCGGTGTTTTGCTGCTCGAAGTCACCGACACGTCTGGCGTTCACCTCGATGTAGAGCACGCGCTTTATGGCAACCTGGAGAGCTTGATTTGGCTAGATGCGATTGGCTGGCAGTCTTTGCTGGACCCGTCCGCGCTAGCAGGTCTACCAGATGAGCTTTTCCGCATTCTGGTCGTCCTCGCCCTCATCGTTTTGCTCTTGGCGGTCTTCTGGAGACCACTCGCAATTTCCACATTTGATGAAGGATTTGCGGCGACGCTTGGCCTTCCGGTCACTGCAATATCAATTGGGTTGGTCGTCGTGTCGGCGCTTGCCGCCGTTGCGGCCTTTGATGCTGTTGGCTCAATCATCGTGATTGCGATGTTTATCTGCCCACCAGCAGCCGCTCGTTTGATGACAAACCAACTTGGGCGTCAAATCGCGTGGTCGGTCGCTTTTGCCCTTCTGTCTGCAATCCTTGGCTTTGTCCTCGCAGGGTACGGACCGCTTTGGTTCGGTGCGAGCAACGCTGTTAGCGCGGCAGGTATGATCGCCACCGTCTCCGGTGTTATCCTTGCGGCCTGTGCTCTTTGGGGCCCTGCACGGCTACCTGTGCGTTAGTTCTTTTCGGCTTCACTGTCGGGTTCTGCGTCATCTGGTTCCGCAGTCTCAGGAGGCACGGACGAGGTCAATTCGCTTTCCATGGGTGGCATTGGAGCTCCATGACGGAGGTCAGGGTCTCTCGCCTCATCCAGATGTTCCACAAGCGCTGTTTCCAGCTCCGCATTCAACTCTCTGGCTCGTTCGACGTACGCGGTGTTTACGGAAACCGGAGTCTTCGGGTCCCATAGCGCGGCCAGTTCGCGCAAACCCTCTCGGTCTTTGCGGTAGAAGAAATGCTCAATCCGCGACGCCTCCATGTCGGTGAGGCCCATGTTTTCTAGAACATAGCGTCCGGCTCGGAGCGATGAGTCGAACAGTTCACGAACGATATCGTCAGCTCCAGCCTGATAGAGCTGATACGTATGCACCCGATCATGCGCGCGTGCCACGATCCGCAAATCCGGCCGTTTGGACCGCGCGTAGGCCACAAGGCGCACGGCCGCGTCCTTGTCGTCGACCGCAACCACAAGAACCCGTGCCTCATCCAAACCGGCCGCATGAAGCAAATCAGGGCGCGTAGGATCGCCAAAGAATCCCTTGATCCCAAACCGCCGCATCGTGTCGATGGCTTCCAGGTTGTGATCCAGCACAACGGCCCGGAATCCTGCCAGCATCAACAGCCGGTTCACCACCTGCCCAAATCGACCGATCCCCGCGATGATAATTGGCTGCTGTTCATCAATCTCATCGGCATCACGCGCTTCGGGTCCATCCCCCTGCATGCGATGCTGGAACCGGTCATATGCTATAAAGAACAGAGGCGTCAGAAGCATCGACAAGGCAACAACCAAAAGAAGACGCTCGCCAAGGAAAACGTCGAACACGCCTTGCTGCAGCGAGAACGAGATCAACACAAACCCAAACTCACCGGCTTGCGCCAACCCAAGCGTGAAAAGCCATTTGTTCCGCCCCTTAAGTCGGAAGATCAATGCGAGAAGATAAAGAATGATCCCTTTGCCCAGCATCAGCAAAAGCGTGAAACCGATGATCTCAAACGGATCTCGGAACAGCACGGCAAAGTTGATCCCGGCACCAACTGTGATGAAAAACAGACCCAGCAGAAGTCCTTTGAACGGCGCGATATCGCTTTCCAGTTCGTGCCGGAATTCCGAGTTCGCCAGAACCACACCTGCCAAAAACGTCCCCAGTGCGGGCGACAGCCCAACAAGGATCATCAGGAACGCAATCCCAGCGACAATCAAAAGAGCGAAGGCGGTGTAAAGCTCCCGCAATCGCGCGAAATGGACGAACCGAAACAGAGGTCGCGTGGCAAAGACGCCAAAAAGAACAACCGCCACAACCGCTCCAAGCGTTACGAGCGTCACACCCCAGGCCGGTAGCTCACTCAGGAAATCCAACGCAATACCGGACCCGTGACCATCACCATGGGAGTCCTCTGCATGGGCGTCCGCAACGCGCGAGATCGAGCCATCATCGTTAAAGGCCACGCCAGAACTCACCGCCAGCAACGGCAAAAGCGCCAACATAGGGATGACAGCGATGTCCTGGCTAAGCAGAACTGAGAACGTCGCACGCCCGCCACCAGTTTGCATCAAACCCTTTTCCGACAGTGTCTGCAGAACGATAGCCGTCGACGACAGTGCCATGACCATCCCGACAGCAATCGCCGTCTGGACGGGCAGGCCAAAGACGTACGAACACCCGAAAGCAACCGCGCCCAAGGTGACGAGAATCTGTAGTCCCCCGAGCCCCAAGAGACGATGCCGCATGTCCCAAAGCGCGCGAGGACTAAGCTCCAACCCGATTAGGAACAGCATCAACACAACGCCGAACTCAGCGAAATGCTGCAAATCTTCCGTGTCCGCCACAAGACCAAGGATCGGGCCAATCACAATCCCTGCAAGCAAGTACCCAAGCACAGATCCAAGGCCAAGCCGAACGGCCAGTGGCACAGCTATCACAGCCGCCAATAAGTAAATCAGTGCCTGAAATAGAAAGCTTTCCATAAACGTCGCCGCTGCATCTGCCCCGTTGGCGAGGCCTCTTGTTATCCTTCCACAGATAGTCGCCGGGAGTGGTTAATGTCCACGCCAACAGGTGCCCAAAGTTCAAATGAAACCGCGATTGCCACTTTTCATGGCAGAAGCCGTGCTCAAGCGCGCGGCATCGTGCTTGCCCCTTTTGTCGAAGCGCGGTATTTGCCTCGCCATGACACGCGTATTTGACATGGATGATCGCGCACGCCTCCGGGAACGCTTTTTTGGCGAGACCATGAGCGTGCTGGCGCACCTCGGCTAAAGATAACCGCCGAACAGTTCGCTAATTGCGGACAAACTCTCCATGCCTTTCAGGGATAATGACCGATGACCAAAGCCCGTACACTCTATGACAAGATCTGGGACGACCATGTCGCCCATGAAGCCGAAGATGGCACGTGCCGTCTTTATATCGACCGCCACCTCGTTCACGAAGTGACCAGCCCGCAAGCCTTTGAAGGCCTGCGCATGGCAGGCCGCTCTGTTCGCGCGCCCGAAAAAACCATTGCAGTGCCGGATCACAACGTGCCAACGACAGCGGGTCGCAACAACCCCGACCAAATGCCGGAAGACAGCCGCATTCAGGTCGCCGCGCTCGACAAGAACGCCAAGGACTTCGGCATACACTACTATCCAGTGTCGGACATTCGTCAGGGCATCGTTCACATCGTCGGCCCCGAGCAGGGCTGGACGCTGCCGGGCATGACCGTCGTGTGCGGCGACAGCCATACAGCGACCCATGGCGCTTTCGGTGCCCTTGCCCACGGCATCGGCACGTCAGAAGTAGAGCACGTTCTGGCCACGCAAACGCTGATCCAGAAGAAATCCAAGAATATGAAGGTCGAGATCACCGGCAAGCTCCGCCCCGGTGTCACAGCCAAAGACATTACACTGTCGGTCATC
>CAYPVG010000318.1:0-3990 GCA_964414085.1 uncultured Boseongicola sp.
CCTCTCATCATTGCTGGCGTAGACGCGGTTTCTGACAAAGGGGCCGACGCCGTTCAAGCCGCCGCCGAACGTTTGGGTGCGCCAGTGGTTACAACATACAAGGCCAAAGGATTGATGCCGGAAGACCATCCGCTATCGCTAGGCGGCGCGGGTCTGTCGCCAAAGAATGATGCGATCCTGATCCCGCTGGTGCAGCAAGCCGATGTCATTCTCGCAATTGGTTACGATCCGGTTGAAATGCGCCTTGGATGGCAAAACCCCTGGAATCCGTCCACGCAAGTCATTCTCGACATCACGGCCGAGCCCAACCACCACTACATGCACCAGTCGAGCCACAACTTCATCGGCGATCCGGCTGAAACCGTCATGGCACTCTTGCCCGACGAGATGCCGGCCGTCTGGGCGGATGGAGAGATTGCAAACACCAAGGCAGCGCTGGCCGATGCGTTTCCGCGCGGTGACGCATGGGGGCCAGCACAAGCTATTTCCGTGGTTCAAGAGGTTCTGCCTGCCAACACGTTAACTACCGTCGACAGCGGCGCGCATCGTATTCTGCTAAGCCAGATGTGGAAATGTCAGTTCCCGCGCACGCTGATGCAGTCGACCGGTTTTTGCACGATGGGATGCGCCGTACCGCTCGCCATCGGGACGCAACTGGTTGAACCAGAACGAACCGTTGTGTCGTTTAGCGGCGACGCGGGCTTCCTGATGGTCGTCGGTGAACTCGCGACTGCCGTTGAGAACGGATTGAAGACCATTTTTGTTGTCTTCGTAGACGCCTCGCTCGCGCTGATTGAACTCAAGCAGCGAAGTCGACAGCTGGGCAACGTTGGCGTGGATTTCGATCGGCCTCAGATTGCCGCTATTGGCCGTGCGTTTGGGGGCGAGGGGCACACAGTGTCGTCAGAACCCGAGCTACGAGAGGCTCTCGCGTCTGCCCAAAGCGCAGACACGTTCAGCGTGATTGCTGTCGAGATCGATAGACAGGCCTATGACGGAGCATTCTAAAAACGTGACACCGAAAGCCTTAAACGGTGTTTTGGTGCTCGATCTCTCGCGCATTCTTGCAGGCCCTACCGCGACTCAGCTCTTGGGCGATTTGGGAGCGACCGTTCTCAAAATAGAGAATCCCCGAACAGGCGGGGATGATACGCGCACTTGGGGCCCCCCGTATCTCGAGACGGATGACGGCAACAGCGACCTGAGCGCGTATTTCATGGCCGCCAACCGCAACAAGTTTTCGGTGGCCGCAGACTTATCAACCACCGAAGGCCAAGCTCTTGTCAAAAGTATCGCTGGGCAAGCGCAGATAGTGCTCGAAAACTACAAGCCCGGTGGATTGGCCAAGTACGGCCTGGATTACGACAGTCTTCGCAAAATCAATCCGGGGCTCGTCTACTGTTCGATCTCGGGCTTCGGTCAGACGGGCCCAAATCGCGATCAACCCGGCTACGACTTAATGGCCCAGGGCTTCGGTGGCATCATGTCCATCACCGGCGAACCCGACGGAGCTCCAATGAAGGCTGGCGTCGGGATCGCTGACGTCATGTGCGGCATGTACGCGACTGTCGGAATGTTGGCCGCGCTCCGCCATGCTGAAGCAACCGGGGAAGGTCAGCACATCGACATATCGCTGGTCGACTCGCAAATGGCTTGGCTCATTAATGAAGGCACAAACTTCCTGACGTCCGGCAAAACTCCAGAACGTCGTGGAAATAATCACCCGAACATCGTGCCGTACGGGGTTTTCCTGACCAAGGACGGGCACATAATTCTGGCGGTGGGGAACGACAGTCAGTTCCAGGCCTTTTGTAACGCCTTTGGCCGTAAAGACTTGGCTGAAGATGAGAGATTCGCGACAAACCCTCTAAGAATTGCCAACCGTGAAGCCATTGATGCGGCCATTACTGAAACATTTCGGGACTTTGACAGCCGCCAAATCCTCGAGATGCTGCAAGTCGCGAAGGTCCCGGTCGGGCCAATTCATTCGATTCCACAGGCTTTGCGCTCTGAACAAGCTGTTGCGCGGGATGCGGTCGTTCGCGTGCCCATCAGCGGTGCGGCTTCGGAAACCCTTGAATTACTGGGAAATCCTCTGAAATTCTCGAAAACGCCTGTCACATACGACAAAGCACAGCCGAGATTTGGCGAAGACACGCAAGCTGTGCCCGAAATTTTGGCAAAGCACGCAGGCGAATGCTCCTCACGAAAAGGTCAGAAATAATCACATTCCCGCGGTCTGTCGATCACGTGAAGTGAGGTTCCCAAGACTTCAGCTAGGTGTCCCTAAGGCGAGTTTCTTTAAGCCAAAGTTAGGGTCCGGGCAATGAAGACAGATATCTGCTCTTGTGAAATCAGTTTAGCCGATCGCGATGCGCTCGATGCCTGGAACGGTGTCGTCCTTGGTGTGCTATCGCATGGGCAAGTGACCGGCGAGCATCTGACGCGGCTCATCTCGCTCGCCCCGGATTTCGCTATGGGGCACGCCATGAAAGGGCTCGCCTGTCTCATGCTGGGGCGCAACGAGATGGTCGCGCCCGCCCATGCCGCAAATTTAGAAGCCCAGCGCGCTTTGAACCTCGGCGGCGCGACAAGGCGCGAACGTCTTTGGTGCGAAGCCTTGGAAAACTGGCTCGATAGAAAGCCGAGCCAGTCAATCGTCCGGATGGAAGAGGCTTTGGTGCTGAACCGTGCTGACACGATCAGCATGAAACTCTCGCACGGTATTCGCTTCATGCTTGGCGACAATTTTGGGATGTTGCGATCTGTCGAAAGAGTTCTCGATGCCCATGGCGCTGAACACCCTCTGTTCGGATACGTGCTCGGCTGTCGTGCTTTTGCGCTCGAAGAGACGGGTGACTACCTAGCAGCGGAGAGAGCGGGCTTACAAGGATTGCAATACGCAAAAGACGACGCTTGGGGCCTACACGCAGTGGCGCACGTCTACGACATGACGCATCAAACGCACTCTGGGATTGATCTGATCGATCGCAACGCGGATGCCTGGGGTCACTGCAACAACTTCCGCTTCCATGTGTGGTGGCACAAAGCGCTGCTCCATTTGGATCAGGGTGAAATCGATGCTGTGCTCGATCTCTACGACACAAAGGTGAGAGACGATAAAACTGACGACTATCGCGACTTCTCCAACGCCAGTTCTCTTTTGATGCGCTTGGAGCTTGAAGGCGTGGACGTCGGAGACCGTTGGACGGAACTTGCCAATCTGGCCGAGAGCCGGACTGAAGATGGAAGCCTTACGTTCGCCGATATGCACTACATGCTGGCCCTTATCGGCGACACCCGCCCTGATGCCGTCACGCGGATAACCCACTCGGTCGCAAGAAACGCAAACCAAGGCGGTGACATGTCGGACGTGATGCGCACGCCAGGAATGGGCACGGCCCAAGGGCTGGCCGCATTTGGCGAAGCACAATACGACACGGCTTTTGGTCACTTGAAAGCGGCTCGGCCTCATTTCCAATCGATGGGGGGCAGCCACGCCCAGCGAGACGTCTTCGAACGCTTAACAATCGAAGCTGGGCTTCGCGCCGGTCGATTGGCCGAGACCGAGACGCTGATCCGGGCAAGATCGGCCATGCGCAATGGGGCGGAAGACGCCTTTGCGGCGAGCCGTCTGGCGCAAATTGCAGAGTTGCAATCCTTTTCTGCATCCTCCACAGCCGCAGAGTAGACCCGGACAGATTGGATGACTTTGGCAGATCCTACTTTCGAAAATGTCAGTGCTTCACCTGCTGCTCAGCGTCCTGCTGCGCAGGTCAGGGTGCGTGACATTCGGTTGGATTTCTTCCGCGGCATCGCGATGTTCATCATTCTGTTTGCGCACACCCCGGGGAACTGGATCACGCGCTGGATCCCCGCGCGGTGGGGGTTTTCCGACGCGACAGAGATGTTCGTCTTTTGCTCTGGTATGGCTAGTGCGATCGCATTTGGAATGACCTTTGATCGCGCAGGCTGGCTGCTTGGAAGCGC
>CAYPVG010000319.1:0-2661 GCA_964414085.1 uncultured Boseongicola sp.
GCCGGTTCGCTGATCCTGAGGCCACCAGCGACGTTCAGATAGACGTCCAACCCTTGAAACGGGATGCCACAGCGTGATTCCAGCACAGCAAGGATCATGGCCAGCCTGCTGCCGTCCCAGCCGACAACTGAGCGGCGGGCCTGTCCTGCGGGGGCCGGGGAAACCAATGCCTGAAACTCGCACAGAACTGGTCGAGTGCCCTCGATGCCCGCAAAAACGACCGATCCTGCTGCCGGGTTCTCTCGATCTGATAAGAATAGAGCCGATGGGTTCGCCACTTCGGAAAGCCCTGAACCCGTCATCTCGAACACGCCGATTTCGTCGGCTGGACCAAAGCGGTTCTTCACAGCGCGCAAAATACGGAATTGATGGCCGCGCTCGCCTTCAAAGTACAAGACTGTGTCGACCATGTGCTCAACGACACGAGGCCCCGCGATCTGTCCTTCCTTGGTGACGTGGCCAACAAGGATTACGCTGATCCCTCGCCGTTTCGCAAAGGTGGTCAGCTCATGCGCGGCGGACCGCACTTGGCTAACCGAACCGGGCGCGCTTTCTACGGTGTCGAGCCACATAGTTTGTATAGAGTCGATGATGGCCAGATCAGGCGCTTCAGCCTCGAGCGTCGTGAGAATGTCTCGTAAATTGGTTTCCGCGGCCAGCTTGACCTCAGCGTCGCCAAGCCCAAGCCTCTGTGCGCGGAGGCGAACTTGCGCAGACGCTTCCTCGCCTGAAACGTAAATGACTTTCATACCGGCTCGCGAGAACGCGGCTGCGGCCTGCAAAAGAACCGTAGATTTCCCGATACCGGGATCGCCGCCGACAAGAACAGCAGAGGCTGCTACCAGACCGCCACCCAAAACCCGATCGAACTCTCCCATTCCTGAAAGCGTGCGGGGCGGTGGCGTTTCCTTAGCGTCGAGTGTTGTCAGGGGCACCGTCTTGCCGCGCTGAACGCCTAGCCCCTTGGACTTTGGCCCACTCGACAACGGCACATCTTCGGAAATGCTGTTCCATGCCCCACAATCATCGCAACGTCCGGACCATTTGGAATGGACCGCGCCGCAATTCGAGCATGAAAAGGATGCTGACTTCGCCATGACCAACTTCTGCCCGAGGTGTGGGCCGGGTTCAACTGGCCTTTGCGGCCTTGCGCGCTCGTTCAAAGAGGATCGTGATGGCGATCTGGCCCAGAACGCAGGCAGTGAACAGATATAGCCCCCAACCGGTTTCGACGCGCCCCAACCCAACACCTTTGACGACGAGTATATAAAGCGCGACGAGAAACACGTCCGCCATCGCCAGCTTGCCAAGAACATGGAGTGCGGGCAGTAGGCGCGGGCTCGCTAGCCGAAATTGAATGAGCGCCATACCGATGGCTTTCAGGACTGGCGCGAAGATTGCAAAGAAACTTACAAGCAAAGCTAGTACGACGTCACTTTCCCAAAGCGACTGGAGCCCGGAGATAATAGAAACCTCAGACAGTCCGAACACCGGCAGAAAACCAGCGTAGAGAAGGGGGGCGAACCAAGCGACGGGAAACAGCACCAAAAGCGCTAAGTTTACGATCTTTAGAACCATGCCGCCTTGCTACGCGCTCAATAACACGCTGCCAAGTGGGCTTCACTCAGAGGCAGCTTTGCCACGACGCTTGCGCGGCAAATCAAGCACGCGCGCGTCTTCAGTAGGTCCATCGGCCGCCAGTTGCGTCGGAGCAAGGTTAAGTTTCGGAAGAAGCCGATCCAACTCACTCCGCAACTGCTGCAAACGCGACTGCGCGACACTCTCCTCCATTTCAACCTCGTCCACCAATCGTCTGAGAGATCGCGTTGTGTCGAGCGCTGCTTCAATTCGCGCTTCCATCTTTTCAGCTTCAAATCGCCGTTCACTCAAGAACGACTGCGCCCGCGACACCTTCTCGTTGCTGTAGATCGACGCTAGTTCTTCGCTCGTCCTGCTCATCTGCGCCGCGACATCAAGCACATCCGGCTCGAGTTGTCCCAAGTCTGGGTGATCGCGCAGGAAGACAAAACGTTCCCGCACCGCGTCGAACTCGCTTGCCATCTGAAATAGGCCGCTCCGATCCGCTTCATGGCACGCCCAGTAGGCGCGGGCGACATCTTCCATACGCATCCTGAAGGTGCGGTGCGAATTCTCTAGTGCAAGCAACCGAAAGTTGGCCGGCATGAACGCCAGCAAAAGCACGCACAGTGCGAGTGTTCCAATCAGCAGCCAAGTCGTCACGTCAATGCGGGCGCCAGAAGCGGATTGAAGATAAAGTTCGGGCAAAAGAGACACCCCAAACAGGGATGCCGTCGAAAGGATCGACGTCGCAAGAATTCCCAATGCAAATATCAGCATTGCTGCGATCTGAAGTGGTCTAATGAAGCGCCACACCCAGGCTTGAAAATCGACCGACATACGCAGTCTCCATACTCAATACATTTACAAACAATGGATCGAGCATACCGTAACTACCGATTAACCCTAATAGGTGCCGAGCGAAACAACGCGTTTCAGATGCGCGCTGATGTTGTGGATAACACGGCTTAACGCTGCAAAAACGGCAGGTTGGGAAGGTCGCTCATGGCATGCGGTGGCGGTAACAGTGGCCGCTCTCGCCGTTTGTTTGTGCTTTCGTTGCCACGCATTGCGCGGGCAACC
>CAYPVG010000320.1:0-3686 GCA_964414085.1 uncultured Boseongicola sp.
ACACCGGAATGGGACACATTTATGGGCGGATATGCGGCCGCAAATAAAGTTTACGCTGAACGCGGTGTCATGCGTGGCGGAGAACCGCTTCAGCACACGTCAACTGCAACATCAGTTCGGGTGCGCGACGGTAAAGTTGAAACCATGGATGGCCCTTTCGCCGAGACCAAAGAGCGCCTGGGCGGGTTTTACTTGCTGGACTGCAAGGACCTCGACGAAGCTATCGAGATGGCTGCGCTCATTCCCAGTGCACAGTTCGGCACAGTGGAAGTGAGACCCGTAATGCAGATCGACATTTGATCCAATGTCATTCGATCCGGCCACGACACTGCAGGACCTTATGCAAGAGGACCGTGGTCGGATCATTGCTGCTCTTATTCGCACGCTGAATGACTTTGACCTTGCAGAGGAAAGTTTGAGCGACGCCTTCGAAGCGGCTCTCGTTCATTGGTCCCGATCTGGGGTGCCGTCATCCCCGAGAGCTTGGCTCATAACAGTAGCGCGTCGTAAAGCAATTGATCGCATAAGGCGCGGTCAAAGATTTGTTGCGCGTTTGCCCGAGTTGGCGCGGCTAATGGAAGAGGACGAGGAAGCGCAATCAGATATGGCGCAGGACATTCCAGACGAACGGCTCCGCCTGATTTTCACATGCTGTCATCCCGCCTTGGATCAAAAGTCTCGGATTGCGCTGACATTGCGAACCGTTGCGGGATTAACCACACGTGAGATCGCGCGTGCGTTCTTGGACAGTGAAACCACGATGGGTCAAAGGCTGTTCCGTGCGAAGGCCAAAATTGGCGCGGCCGCTATTCCATATGCCGTTCCTGACGCTACGCAATGGGGCGATCGTCTGCAGTCTGTCTTGGTTGTGATTTACTTAATTTTCAATGAGGGCTGGACGGCGGGACCGGAAGAATCCGTTTTCCGCTCAGCACTTTGCGAGGAGGCAATCTTTTTGGCACGCCTCATGACCGAGCTCGCAGAATGCCAGCCGGAGATCGAAGGTCTTTTGTCTCTGTTGATTTTGACATGGGCGAGGCGGGATGCCCGCCGCCCAGGTGGTATTGGCTTTGTTGGATTGGACGAGCAAGATCGAGGTCTTTGGCGAAGGAATGAGTTGGACGAGGGTTTAGCTCTTCTTGATGTTGCAATTGCTCGAACCGCACCGGGACCATTCCAGTGCCAGGCGGCGATACAGGCCCTGCATGCACGTGCTGCCACGGCTAGCGACACGGACTGGGCTGAGATTGCTTTACTCTATGATCGCTTACTGTCCTTTGAGCCGACTGCTGTGGTCCGTTTGAACCGCGCGGTCGCATTGATGGAAGCTGGAGAGCTAGAACACTCTGAGAAGGAAATGTTGTCTCTTAAGGAGGACCTCAGCGACTACCAACCATTTTATGCGGCGCGCGCCGAGATGCTTGCACGTTTTCAAAGATTCGACGACGCAGACGAAGCGTTTGCGCGGGCCATCGAATTGTCGCGAAGCGAAGAGGAACAGAATTGGCTAATGTCGCGCCGTTCGAGGCTTAGGATTTCTTGATCGGAACTGCGTAGAGTTCCAGTCGATGTCCCTTCAGATTGTACCCTAGCTTTGCGGCGATTTTTTCCTGAAGCTGCTCGATTTCTTCGTCGACAAATTCGATCACTTCACCCGAGTGTAAATCAATTAGATGATCGTGATGGTCGCGGTCGGCGTCCTCGTAGCGGGCGCGGCCGTCGCGGAAGTCGAGGCGTTCGAGAATACCAGCTTCTTCAAAGAGTTTGACGGTGCGATATACCGTTGCCAACGAAATGCGCGGATCAACGGTGCTCGCGCGACTGTAAAGTTCTTCGACATCTGGATGATCGTCTGCGCCTTCGAGAACTCTTGCGATAACGCGACGCTGTTCTGTCAGGCGCAAGCCTTTTGCTTCGCAGCGATCAATGATCGTTTCAGTCATGCGGCTCTCGCGCGGTCTGGTTGGGACTTCTGTTTAGGACAAGCGAGTTGCGAGCGAAACCCCATCAAAGGGTTAGCTTTCCTTGCATCACGCGGACGGCGTCGCCTTTGATGCTTACCGAGGTTGGCACCCCATCCTCAACGACAACTTTTGCGCCGATTTTGCTCGGCCGCCCCATATCCGCGCCCTGATGTATGATGAACTCGTTGCTGCCACTGTGCAGCTGGCCAAGAAATGCCGCTAACGCAGCGGCTGCGCTACCGGTTGCAGGATCTTCAGGAATGCCATCGAGAGGCGCAAACATACGCGCGTGAATTGTGTCGCCGTCGCGTACATACACTAACAAGTCGTAGTGAGTTTCCGTTGGCCAGTCCTTCGTGATCTCTTTGAAGGCCTGAACATTGACCTCGCATTCGGAAAGAGCCGGGGTGTGTTGCAGTTCGGCGATGGCAAACGGCAGACCTACAGATGCGATGACTGGTGAATGTTGGTCTGTTTTTATGACCGAGTCTGGCAACGATATTGAATTTGCAATCTCTGAAACCGATGGTCCGGGCCAGGTTTCAAGTGGCACCTTAGTTGTAAGTTCAGCGGTGGATCCGTTGACGAAGACAGGAATTGGGCCAACACCCAGATCGAGCACCATGCTTGGTCCTCCTCGGCCGAGATGGCCTAGGGCGACCGCGGTCCCAATGGTTGGATGGCCTGCGAAGGGAATTTCCATTGTCGGCGTGAAGATACGCACCCGAGCCGTTGAGCTTTGGTTTTCCGGCGGAAATACAAAAGTCGTCTCTGAGAAGTTGAACTCCCTTGCCACCGCCTGAAGTTGGGATTCTTCGAGCGAAGTCGCATCAGGAATGATCGCCAGTGGGTTTCCCCCAAAAGGTGTGTTCGTGAAAACGTCGTAGACGAGATAGTCAGTCATTTTATTGGCCTTTGGTGTTTTCTGGGGGAAAGGATGACCGGCTAAAAAGGCGTTGCAAAGGGCGAAAACTCCGATAACTCGCTATTGTTTGGTACATCGATGGTGGACGGGGCTCAAACAGGCTGCGAGAAGGCAGGCTGTGGTGCGCACTCAGGAACCGACACGAGGAAAAAATTGACCCCACGTGACAGAGTAGATGCATTCGGTGCCGTCGCACTTATTGGATTCTCAGCGCTGCTTGGCTTCAACCAAGTCGTCATCCGCGTCGTTAATGAGGGCTTACAACCTGTCTTTTTCGCCGGCCTCCGTTCGTTTGGAGCCGTTTTTTGTATATGGCTTTGGTTCGTCTTACGGCGGCGCTCTGTCGGTTTGGAGCGGAAGGATCTTGGCCCGGGACTTCTTATCGGGTTGTTTTTTGCCGCTGAGTTCCTGCTTTTGTTCAATGCATTGGACCTGACGACCGTCACGAGAGTGAGCGTGATTTTCTATACGATGCCGGTCTGGATGGCGCTTTTTGCGCATTTTCTAATCCCGGGAGAAACCCTGACGCGGATCAAGTTGTTCGGCCAGCTGAGTGCATTCGGTGGGGTTGTGATCGCAATTGTTTGGCGCGGTGATGGCAGCGGAGAGGCGTCTTTGCTCGGCGATGTGTTGGCGCTTGCGTCCGCGTTTTGCTGGGCGGGTATCGCTTTGATTGCAAGGACCGGACTAAAGCACACAGCCGCTGATCGTCAGCTGATGTGGCAGGTCTTGGTTTCAGCGCCCATCTTGTTGCTGGCCGCTCCGTTTTTTGGACCATTGGTGCGTGACTTGCAGCC